>JAOPVF010000320.1 GCA_025963195.1 Mycobacterium sp.
CCGAGCCCCGCGATGATCTGCTGCGCCTTGTCCACGCCACAACTCCTGTTTCGAGGTGCCCGCACAGTGGCCTGGAGCCGCTGTCCCGGGACGTGCTGATCCACTTCGGGTTTCCCCCGCGCGTCGCTGGGCTCACCCTCTTGACATCCGATTCTGGCAGTGATCTAGTCCCGTCGTATGGACCGGTCTAGACCGGTCCAGACACTATCAATTTCCAGCCCCGGGGCAACCCCCCAAAAACCGAAGGTGCCATGAGCGCCATCAACCCGCGGAGCCCGGTACCCAAGTACCACCAGCTGCGCGACATCCTGCTCGATTTCATCGAGCTCGAAGGGACAGTGAACGCGCCGATCCCGTCGGAGCGCGAACTGTCAGACCGCCATGGGCTGTCCCGGATGACCGTTCGGCAGGCTGTCGACAGCCTGGTGGCCGAGGGCCGCCTCTACCGCGTCGCGGGTCGGGGCACGTTTGTTTCCCGTCCCAAGATGGAACTGCAGGTGCGCCTCGCCTCCTTCACGGAGGACATGCGCACCCGTGGCATGCAATCGGGGTCGACAACGATCGCACTCGAGCGCGTGGTGGCCACTCCGCACCTCGCGCGAGAGCTCGAGATCACTGTCGGCGAAACCGTGGTCCGCATCGAACGGTTGCGCTTCGCCGACGACATCCCGATGGCGTTGGAAGTCGTCTACTTGCCTGAACGCATCGTCCCGACTCTTCAGCAATCGGATCTGGCCGGCACGTCGCTCTACCTGTTACTCGCGGAGAAGTACGGCGTTGTACTCACGTGGGGTGAACAGAGCATCGAAGCAGGCTCGGCGGATGCAACCACCGCTGGGCTGTTGCAGATTTCCACGGGCGGTGTCGTGCTTCGCATGCGGCGCCACTCCTACAGCGACGACGTCCGCGTCGAATACGCGCAATCGATGTACCGCGCGGACAGATACAAGCTCTGGGTCCCGCTCACCAAACCCGCTCTTCCGTACCGCAGGACGGTCGGGACCCCGACCGACAACTCACGATCTAGTGGAGGAAACCCATGACAGCAGTGGTGTCCGACGGGCTTCCAGCCCCGCGCACCGGCAATTCACCGTTGGCATTGTTTCAGCGCATCGGCCGCAGCCTCATGCTGCCGATCGCCGTGCTCCCCGCCGCTGCGCTGCTCCTGCGCCTCGGCCAGCCCGACGTTCTCGGCGCGGACGGGCTTTCGAAGCACGTCGCGTGGGTCAACCCGGTCGCTAACGTCATGGCAACGGCCGGAAATGCCTTGTTCTCCTGGCTACCCCTGCTGTTCGCCGTGGGTGTGGCCATCGGGTTCGCTCGCAAGGCCGACGGCTCCACGGCCCTCGCCGCTGTTGTCGGTTACATGACCTTCCATTACGTGTCGATGTACGTCTTCTACACGAACTCCGCCGTCCCGACGCGCATTAAGGACAGCGTTACCCAGTTCACGGGCGGATCATCAAGTGGGGTCGCCAACCCTGACGGCACTTTCACCGTCAAGGCGCTGTCGACGCCCAGCCTCAACATGGGCGCGTCCAACCCGACCTACGTCCTCGGCGGCATCATCGTCGGCATCATCACGGCATTGCTCTTCCAGCGGTACTACCGGATAAAGCTGCCGCCATATCTGGCGTTCTTCGGCGGGCGCCGGTTCGTTCCGATCGTTACGGCGGCGACCTGCGTCGTCCTCGGCGTCGTCATGGCGTTCGCCTGGATCCCTGTCTCGGCTGTGATCAACTGGGGCGGCAACGAGGCCATCAAGAGCGGCGCACTCGGCGCCGGAATCTTTGGCGTCGTCAACCGCGCGCTACTGCCGTTCGGCCTGCATCACATCGTGAACTCGGTCGCGTGGTTCACCGTCGGTGACTACACCAATCCGGTGACGAAAGTAGTCACACACGGTGACCTGACGCGATTCTTCGCAGGTGACCGGACCGCCGGCCAGTTCATGACGGGCTTCTTCCCCGTCATGATGTTCGGCCTTCCGGCAGCGGCAATCGCGATGTGGCAGGCGGCGCGCGTCGACCGCCGCAAGGCTGTTGGCGGCATCCTCCTCGCCGGCGCTCTCACGTCGTTCCTCACCGGCGTGACCGAACCGCTTGAGTTCTCGTTCCTGTTCGTGGCACCTGTGCTGTTCGGGATCCACGCCGTGCTCACCGGTATCTCACTGGCCGTGGTCACGGCAATGGGGATCCATGATGGGTTCGGCTTCTCGGCCGGCTTCATCGACTTCGTCATCAACTACGGCAAGGCGCAGAATCCGCTCCTGCTGCTCGTGGTCGGCGTCGTCTACGCGGTGGTCTACTACGCCATCTTCAGTTTCGCGATCCGCAAGTGGAACCTCATGACACCGGGACGCGAACCCGACGAGGTCGCCGGGATCGGATCGCCCGACGATGCGTCGATCGACCTCGACGCAGGCTCACGCGCCGGCAGTGGCCAGGCGGTCACCACCTAGCAAGCCTTTTCCGTAACGACGACAGGGTGTCGGGCCATATGGCTCGGCACCCTTCGTCGTCGCAGACGTTTTTGAGGGACGTCCATGAACTCGTCCCGATCGCCCGGCCGATCTCCAGGGCCGGCGTTGTACTGCGGGTCAGCAACGGCACCACGGCTGGGACGTACCTGAACTACACGTTTGGCTCTGGCGGGGGCGGCGGCAATGCGGTCCCCGTGACGGCCGCCAGTTGGGTCCTTCTCGCTCCGCCAGGGGAGCTGCACCTATCGTGCTCGCGGTCAGACTGGGAGCCAGAGGGCGTTGTCGTGAACGTGACGGATCCGGAGAAGCTGTGGCGCAAGCGGACTCTCGCTGAGGAAGGCTGCCTGCCCGGGCCCATTCTCGACACTGGCAGTGCCGGTCACGGTTCGACTGCGTCCGGCGCGGCCCAGTCACTTCTCGAGATCGAGGGCGCGCCACACGGAGGCATGCTGGCCGCACCTGGCCGGAGTGCGCGGCGGGCGGCCGTCGGCTATCCCGACGCAGCGCAGCAGGTCTGGCTGCTTGTCGACGCGAGCGGCAGGCCGCGTATGTCCGCGGCCGTGTACCAGAACGGCAACGAGTTCGTCGCGTATCCGGAGCAGATCTGCGGCTGAACGCGGAACACATCAGGACCCGCGTCGAGAAACGGGGACGAGCCCTCCCCCGGCTGGGCGGCCAGGGAAGGGCTCGTCGTCGTACGTGCCGAACTGTTAGTGCAGCAGGATGTCAGCGAGCTTGCCGCTCAATGCGCCCGCGTTCGTGTCCTGGCTGATCTCCCATGCGAACCCGCCGCGCAGGCCCACGCGGTTGATGTAGTTCGCGCGATCGGCAACGGCCTTCGTGTCCTCGTACGTGATGAAGGTCGGCGCCGTGATCGTGCCGCTGGCCAAGGCGTGCACCGCGTGCGGGTTGAACAGGTACGGCTCGCCCGTCGCCGCGTTGCGACGCGTGGTCCAGCCTGCCGCAGCACCTGACGCGGTCACCGTGCCATCGGCCGTGATGATGCCGGCGATTTCGACGAGATCACGGAAGGTGGGGGTCGGCGTCTGGTCCCACTGCAGCGAGTTGGCGTCGAGGCCGGTGTTGTCGTAGGCCGAGTAGAGGCCGCCTTCCTTCGTGCCGGTGCGGATGTTCTGCTTGGCGTAATACGGGATACCGACGTTGAGCTTCCACGGCGACACACCCAGGCTCAGGTAGTAGTCGATCGTGCCCTGCACTGACCACGTCGGGTCGAGCCCCGGGTTCGGGCTCTTCGGGTCGAACTTCATGGGCGAGTCGAAGTCCGTGAACGGGTCCCAGGAGCCG
>JAOPVF010000335.1 GCA_025963195.1 Mycobacterium sp.
TCGAAGCCGCCGAACTTCGTGCCCCGCTCGATCGCGATGCGGTTGCTGGCCCGCAGCGCGTGGTACAGCACCGTGTAGAAGTAGATGTTGGTGAAGTCGATGCCCTCTTCGGAGCCGTAGTGGATCCGCTCGCGCGCCAGGTATCCGTGCAGGTTCATCTGCCCGAGACCGATCGCGTGAGAGTCGTTGTTGCCCTGCTCGATCGAGGGCACCGACCAGATGTGGGTCTGATCGCTCACCGCGGTCAGCGCCCGGATCGACACCTCGATGGTCTGGGCGAAGTCCGGTGAGTCCATCGCCTTGGCGATGTTGAGCGACCCGAGGTTGCACGAGATGTCCTTGCCCACCTTGGCGTAGGTCAGGTCCTCGTTGAACAACGACGGCGTCGACACCTGCAGGATCTCCGAGCACAGGTTGCTGTGGGTGATCTTGCCCTCGATCGGGTTGGCCCGATTCACCGTGTCCTCGTACATGATGTACGGGTAGCCCGACTCGAATTGCAGCTCGGCCAGGGTCTGGAAGAACTCGCGCGCCTTGATCTTCGTCTTGTGGATCCGCGCGTCGTCGACCATCTCGTAGTACTTCTCCGTGACGGAGATGTCGGCGAACGGAAGCCCGTAGACGCGCTCGACGTCGTACGGCGAGAACAGGTACATGTCCTCGTTGCGCTTGGCGAGCTCGAAGGTGATGTCGGGGATGACGACGCCAAGCGAGAGCGTCTTGATCCGGATCTTCTCGTCGGCGTTCTCGCGCTTGGTGTCCAAAAACCGGTAGATGTCGGGGTGGTGAGCCTGCAGGTACACCGCGCCTGCACCTTGACGCGCACCGAGCTGATTGGCGTAGGAGAACGAGTCCTCCAACAGCTTCATGATCGGGATGACGCCCGAGCTCTGGTTCTCGATGTTCTTGATCGGTGCGCCATGCTCGCGAATGTTGCTCAGCAACAACGCGACTCCGCCACCACGCTTGGACAGCTGCAGCGCGGAGTTGATGGAGCGCCCGATGGACTCCATGTTGTCCTCGATGCGAAGCAGGAAGCACGAGACCGGCTCACCGCGCTGCTTCTTGCCCGAGTTGAGGAACGTCGGGGTGGCCGGCTGAAACCGTCCGTCGATGATCTCGTCGACGAGCTTCTCGGCCAGCACGGTGTCACCCGCCGCCAGGGTCAGCGACACCATGACGACGCGGTCCTCGAAGCGCTCGAGGTAACGCTTCCCGTCGAACGTCTTCAGCGTGTAGGAGGTGTAGTACTTGAACGCGCCAAGGAACGTCGGGAAGCGAAACTTCTTGGCGTAGGCCCGATCCAGCAACGTCTTGACGAAGTTGCGCGAGTACTGGTCGAGCACCTCGCGCTCGTAGTAGTTGTGCTGAACCAGGTAGTCGAGCTTCTCGTCCTGATTGTGAAAGAACACCGTGTTCTGGTTGACGTGCTGCAGGAAGTACTGGTTCGCGGCTTCCCTGTCCTTGTCGAACTGGATCTTGCCGTCCGCGTCGTACAGATTCAGCATCGCGTTGAGCGCGTGGTAATCCGTCTCGCCGGGCAAGGCGTTGGAGATTACAGGCTCTGCAGCTGTGACGGTTGGTGACACGTCTGGTCCTTCCAGAAGTTCGCGAGGCCCGCACGGACGGCGGCGACGTCGTCCTCGGTTCCCATCAGTTCGAAGCGGTACAGGTAGGGCACGCCGCACTTGCGGGAGACCACGTCACCCGCATAGCCGAATTCGGCCCCGAAGTTGGTGTTGCCCGCGGCGATGACACCGCGGAGCAGCGACCGGTTGTGTTCGTCGTTGAGAAAGGCGATGACCTGTTTGGGGACGTATCCCCCGGCATCGGGATCGGGTCCGTTGGCATGCCCACCGCCGTAGGTGGGCAGAACCAGTACGTAGGGCTCGTCCACCTCGATGCGTCCGCGCAGCGGAATCCGGATGGCGGGCGTGCCCAGCTTCTGGACGAAGCGGTGCGTGTTCTCCGAGACGCTGGAGAAGTACACGAGATCACTCATCGCAATCTCCTTCCAGTGCTCGTCGAGTACCCGTTATGCGGTGACTGCGACTGCCCCGCCGAGCGCCTTGATGCGGTCCGGCCGGAAACCCGACCAGTGCTCGTTGCCGACCACCACGACGGGCGCCTGCAGGTAACCCAGCGCCATGACGTAGTCACGCGCCTCGGCGTCCAGGCTGATGTCGACCTTCTCGTAGGCGACGCCCTGCTTGTCCAGCGCCTTGTAGGTGGCATTGCACTGCACGCAAGCGGGCTTGGTGTACACGGTGACGGTCATCTTCGGTACGGCTCCTCTGCGGAAAACTGAAACTTTTACTTGACGCGACTGGCAACTGCTCGAGTTGGTTCGTCTCCACTAGGTTCAGCAGACCCGGGACCCTCGAAATTCCTGAGATTCCTGCCGACCGAGGCTACGAATCCGGTGCGTCAGTGACCGACAACACCGGATTGGAAGCTCCGGCCGACCCCTTGAAAGCTTGGGAATCGTGGGGGCCTGTCGGTCAGCAAGACACTACACCTAGTGGCCGACATTCAGAACAGATACAACATGTTCTGAAGAACATTGATGAAATTCCCAGGTCGTAACCTCCGGGCCACCGAACCACCCGGCGTGTCGCATGTCAGGAGGGCCGGCGTGGCGGGACATGTGGTCGTGTCTACCACCTGGCACCGACAACCCCTTCGCGGCGACTGCAGACAGCAAAGCCGCCGACGAACCAGGGGTTCGTCGGCGGCTCGGCGATGAAGGGGGCGGATCAGCCGATCTCGGCGACCAGCTTGGCGACGACGTCGCGCACGCTGGCGGCCACCTCGGCGTTCTCGCGCGGATGCTTGCCGTCGAGCGTCTTGAACGGCACCGAGAGCTTGAGATCCTCGACGATCCGAGGGCCGGCAATGCCGAACGACTTGCGGGTGTCGTCGTGCGCCCAGACGCCGCCGTACTGACCGAACGATCCGCCGATGACCGCCGCGGGCTTGTCCTTCAGCGCGCCGTTGCCGAACGGCCGGGACAGCCAGTCGATGGCGTTCTTCAACACGCCGGGAATCGTGCCGTTGTACTCGGGGGTGACGACGAGCGCGGCGTCTGCCTCGGCAGCGACCCGGCGAAGCGCCTGCACCGACTCGGCGACGTCGTCATTGTCGATGTCCTCGTTGTAGAACGGCAGCTCGCCCAGCCGGTCGAACGGCACCAGCGTCACGCCGTCGGGGGCCGCCTCGACGGCCAGTTCCACCAGCTGACGGTTCACCGATGCGGCGCGCAGGCTGCCCAGCAGTACCAAAACCTTGTTGTCCGACATGATGCTCGTTCCCTTTCGTGGCTGATTCAGATCGTTGCACGATGAAACCGGACCATGGTCCGATTAATTCCGTCTGAGCTAAAATGCGAAAGGTGAGCGTAGATCAGCTGGGCGGATTGCCGGTGTCCACGCCACCGGAGCGGGGCGATGCCGCCCGCAATCGCGCGTTGCTGCTCGACGCCGCCCGCCGGCTCGTCGCCGAGCGTGGCCCCGACGCAGTCACCATGGATGAGATCGCCACGGCGGCCGGCGTCGGCAAGGGCACCCTGTTCCGCCGGTTCGGCAGCCGGGCCGGCCTGATGATGGTGCTGCTCGACGAAGACGAACAAGCCAGCCAACGGGCCTTCCTGTTCGGGCCGGGGCCGCTTGGCCCCGACGCGCCGCCGCTGGAACGACTGCTCGCCTTCGGACGCGAGCGGCTGCGTTTCGTGCAGACCCATCAGGCGCTGCTCTCCGATGCGGCGCGCGATCCTCAGATGCGCTACGGCGCACCTGCCATGGTTCTGCGTACGCACGTGCGCGTGCTCCTCGAAGCAGCCAGGACGACCGGGGACCTCGACGTTCAGGCAGACGCCCTAGTCGCCCTGCTGGACCCCGATTACGTCCATCATCAGCTGGTCGACCGTCAAGAAACCGTCGAAAGCCTGGGAGACAAGTGGGAGAGCCTGGCACTCAAGCTGTGCGGGACGTAGCCACACGCTGGATCCTGCACGTCGACCTCGACCAGTTCCTCGCGTCGGTCGAACTGCGCCGACGCCCCGAACTGGTCGGCCTCCCGGTGATCGTCGGCGGCAACGGCGATCCGACCGAACCCCGCAAGGTGGTCACCTGCGCCTCGTACGAGGCGCGCGAATTCGGCGTGCACGCGGGCATGCCGCTACGCACGGCCGCGCGCCGCTGCCCTGACGCCACCTTCCTTCCGTCCGACCCGGACGCCTACGACGCGGCCTCCGAGCAGGTGATGGGTCTGCTGCGCGACCTTGGGCACCCGCTGGAGGTGTGGGGCTGGGACGAGGCCTACCTGGGCGCCGAGGTGGCCGACCCGGTGGAGCTGGCCGA
This sequence comes from Mycobacterium sp., assembly GCA_025963195.1. Lineage (GTDB taxonomy): Bacteria > Actinomycetota > Actinomycetes > Mycobacteriales > Mycobacteriaceae > Mycobacterium. The sequence goes on from JAOPVF010000335.1 coordinate 4,359, forward strand.
GCGCATCCGCGCGATGGTCGCCGCCGAGACGGGCCTGTCGTGTTCGGTCGGCATCAGCGACAACAAGCAGCGCGCCAAGGTGGCGACGGGTTTCGGGAAGCCTTCGCGCACGCGAGGAGCAGATCAAGGCCAAGGAGTCTTTGCGCTGACCGACGACAACTGGATACCGGTGATGGGCGACCGCGGCGTCGACGCGCTCTGGGGCGTCGGGCCGAAAACCGCCAAACAGCTTGCCGGACTGGGTATCACGACGGTCGCTGACCTCGCCGCCACCGACCCGACGGTCCTCACCGCGACGTTCGGGCCGACGACGGGCCTGTGGATCCTGCTGCTGGCCAAGGGCGGCGGCGACACCACCGTCAGCGCCGAGCCATGGGTGCCGCGCTCACGCAGCCACGTCATCACCTTCCCTGAGGATCTCACCGAACGCGCCGAGATGGACTCGGCCATCAGCGAGTTGGCCCGAAAGACGCTGAGCGAAGTCCTCGAGCAAGACCGCATCGTCACCCGCGTCGCGGTCACGGTCCGCACCAAGACGTTCTTCACGCGCACCAAGATTCGCAAGCTGCCCGCCCCGAGTACCGAGGAGTCGGTGATCGTCGACACCGCGCTGGCCGTCTTCGACCAGTTCGAGCTGGACCGGCCGGTGCGACTGCTCGGCGTCCGGCTGGAGCTGGCGATGCCGACGCCCGAGCCGTCCGTTGTCACCGCCGACGCATAGCGTCGAGGCCATGCTGCACACCGTCGCGGTCCGGGGCTACCGCTCGCTGCGCGAACTCGTCGTCCCGCTGGCCCGTCTGACTGTCGTCACCGGCGCCAACGGCACAGGGAAGTCGTCGGTGTACCGGGCGTTGCGACTGCTGGCCGACTGCGGTCGCGGCGAGGTGATCGGTTCGCTGGCACGCGAGGGCGGCCTCGAGTCGGTGTTGTGGGCGGGCCCAGAACAGCTCGGCGGCGCCCGCCGCACCGGCACGGTGCAGGGCACGACGCGCACCCGTCCCGTCTCGCTCGAACTCGGCTTCGCCTCTGACGACTTCGGCTACCTGATCGACCTCGGGCTGCCGCAGGATGCGGGCCACCACTCCTTGTTCGCGCGCGATCCGGAGATCAAGCGTGAGGTGGTGTTCGCCGGCCCACGGCTGCGGCAGGCCTCGACGCTGGTGCGCCGAGGCCGCGACTATGCCGAGGCCGCAGCGGAATCCGGCCGCGGCTTCGACGAGCTGACGCGGGCGCTGCCGACCTACCGCAGCGTGCTCGCCGAGTACGCGCACCCCGCGGCACTGCCGGAGCTCGCCGCGGTCCGGGATCGCCTGCGCGGCTGGCGGTTTTACGACGGCTTCCGGGTGGACGCCGCCGCGCCGGCGCGCAGGCCCCAAGTCGGCACGCGCACCCCGGTGCTGTCCGACGACGGCGGCGACCTGGCCGCTGCCGTGCAGACCATCGTCGAGGCCGGCTTCGACGATCTGCCCCGCGCCGTCGCCGACGCCTTCGACGGCGCGACGGTGTCGGTGGCGGTGCACGACGGCCTGTTCGAGCTGCAGCTGCATCAGCGGGGCATGTTGCGACCGTTGCGGGCGGCCGAATTGTCCGACGGCACACTGCGATTCCTGCTGTGGGGCGCCGCATTGTTGAGCCCGCGACCACCGTCGCTCATGGTGCTCAATGAACCGGAGACCTCGCTGCATCCCGACCTGGTGGCGCCGTTGGCGGCGATGATCCGGTCGGCGGCCCGGGGAACCCAGGTCGTCGTGGTCACGCACTCGGCGGCGATGCGAGAACACCTCGGCGCCGACGATTCGGAGGGCAGGAGCGAAGCGACCGGGGATTGTGCAAGCGTTGAGATCGAGCTCTACAAGGAGTGGGGCGAGACCCGCATCACCGGACAAACCACGCTGACCGCGCCGCCGTGGGACTGGGGCAAGAGATGAGCGCGAGCAATCACACGCTCTTGGTCGGTCGCAGCGCGCGGGTGAAGATGACGTTCACCCGTCGCATCGCGACGCTGTAGGGCCACCACGCGAGCCGCTTGAACGCGTAGAGCGCGCGGATGTCGGTGGAGGTGTAGACGAGGTAGCGGTTGCGGGTCACGCCACGAAGGATCTTGTCGGCCACCAGTTCCGGCGAGACGGCGTGGCCGCTGAACCGGTCCACCCACTTGCGCACCTGCGGGTGTTCGCGGTCCACGCCCGCGATCTCGACCGTCTGTACCAGGGGTGTCTTCACCGCACCCGGCACCACGACGGACACCCCGATACCGTGGCGGGCCAGGTCGAACCGCAGCACCTCGGACAGGCCGCGCAGTCCGTACTTGCTGGCGCTGTAGGCGGCGTGCCACGGCAGTGCCACCAGCCCCGCCGCCGACGAGACGTTGACCAGGTGCCCGCCGTTCCCGGCCGCCACCATGGGCGGGACGAACGTCTCGATGACGTGGATGGGGCCCATCAGGTTGATCGACACCATCGACTCCCAGTGCCGATGGGTGAGATGGCTGACCGTCCCCCACGCCGAGACGCCCGCGATGTTCATCACCACGTCCATGCTCGGATGGGCGGCGTGGACGTCGGCGGCGAACGCCGCGACCTGTTCGTAGTCGGCGATGTCGAGCGCCCGGTGCGCGGACACCGTGGCGCCAAGTGCGCGCGCGTCGGCGACCGTCTCGGCAAGGCCTTCGGCATTGCGATCGGTGAGGAACAGCTCGGCGCCGTCGGCGGCCAGCTTCAGCGCCGTCGCGCGGCCGATGCCGCTGGCCGCTCCGGTGAGAAGACACCGCTTGCCTGCAAAGCCGCTCCCCTGCGCCATGCCGGTGACACTACCTACTCCGGACGGAGGTCGGAGCCGCCCCACAGTCCGTACAACCACAGCCGCTCGACGGTCTCGACGGCACGCGCGAGATCCACTCCGCGCCCGACGAACGCGCTGTCCTGTGTCAGCGTCATCTCCGTCGTCGCCGCCAGCGACCGGACCAGGCTCGGCACGTCCGGTGAGATCGGCCGCGCGTCGGCGTCCTGCTCGACGAGGCGAATGATCTTGTCGATGATGCCGTCGGCGAAGTCGTCCATCATCTCGCGGATCTGTGCATCGGTGTTCCGTGCAACCGCGCACGCGTGCATGATCGGGTCGTTCGTCGCATAGACCGCGGCGGCGGCGCCCACCATGCGCTTGGCGCACTCCGACGGCGTCTCATCCGGTGCGCGGGGCGCGAAGTGGTGGGTGATCTTGTCGAGCAGCTCACCCGCTTCGGCGAGGATCACGGCCAGCACCGCGTACTTGGAGTCGAAGTAGAAGTAGAAGCCCGACCGGGCCACGCCGGCACGCTCACTGATGGTGCTGACGGACAGATCGGCGAACGACCGCTCCTCGAGCAACTCGCGGACCGCGGTGACGATGGCCTCACGCTGGCGGTCGCCGCGGCTGCGGCGGACCGGTATGGGTTCGGCTGTCATGGCTGTAGACCATTGCATCCACGGCACGCCAGATCAAAACTTGACATGCGTCAAGTGTGCCCTAGAGGATGTAATCTCACGTGAGTTCGACCACAGCCCGTTCGAGCGTCAGGAGCGTTGGATTGCCGACCATCAGCACGAAGGACTACCTGCTCGACAAGGGCAAACGGCGAATCCAGACGTCGCCGACCCTGACCGTGCCGGGCATGGGCCTGCTCGAAAAGCGGCTGCTGGCCCGAGACTGGCCGCAGCACGTGATGGCCGAACCGCCCTCGGGCAGCGGTCTCAAGGCAGTGACGGGCGATGCCGGGCTGCCGATCGTCGGCCACATGGTCGAGATGTTCCGCGGCGGCCCAGACTTCTTCCTGCATCTGTACCGCAAGCACGGCCCCGTATTCCTGATGGATTCGCCGATCATTCCGTACGTGGTGGCACTCGGCCCCGACGCGATTCAGGCGATCTACTCCAATCGCAACAAGGACTTCTCGCAGCAAGGTTGGACCCCGATGATCGGGGCGTTCTTCAACCGCGGCTTGATGCTGCTCGACTTCGACGAGCACATGTACCACCGCCGGATCATGCAGGAAGCGTTCGTCCGAACTCGGTTGGCCGGCTACACCGAACAGGTCGACAAAGTCGTTTCGCAAGTGATCACCAACGACTGGGTGGCAAACGACGCCCGCTTCCTGCTCTATCCCGCGATGAAGGAGCTCACGCTCGACATCGCCTCGATGGTGTTCATGGGGCACGAGCCAGGCACCGACCGCGAACTGGTGACCAAGGTCAACAGGGCGTTCACCGTGACCACCAGGGCGGGTAACGCCATCATCCGCACCAGCGTGCCGCCGTTCACCTGGTGGCGTGGCCTAAAGGCTCGGGAGTACCTGGAGAATTACTTCGAGCAACGCGTGAAGGAGCGGCGCGGCAAGGACGGCTCGGACCTGTTGAGTGTGCTGTGCCAGTCCGAGGACGAGGACGGCAACAAGTTCTCCGACGAGGACATCGTCAACCACATGATCTTCTTGATGATGGCCGCCCACGACACGTCCACGTCTACCGCGACGACGATGTCGCACTACCTGGCCGCCAATCCCGAGTGGCAGGAGCGCTGCCGCGACGAGTCCGACCGGCTCGGCGACGGGCCGCTCGACATTGAGGCGCTGGAGAAGCTGGAATCGCTCGACCTGGTGATGAACGAGTCGATTCGGCTGGTGTCGCCGGTGCAGTGGGCGATGCGCCGCACCGTCCGCGACACCGAGCTGCTCGGCCACTACCTGCCCGAGGGCACGAACGTCATCGCGTACCCGGGCATGAACCACCGGCTGTCTGAGATCTACCCCGATCCGCACAAATTCGACCCGGACCGCTTCGCGGAGCCGCGTAACGAGCACAAGAAGCACCGCTACGGCTTCACGCCGTTCGGCGGCGGCGCGCACAAGTGCATCGGCATGGTGTTCGGCCAGCTGGAAATCAAGACGATCATGCACCGGCTGCTTCGCCGGTATCGCCTGGAACTGGCCCGGCCCGGCTACGAAGCGCGTTACGACTACGGCGGCATGCCGGTGCCGATGGACGGCATGCCGATCGTGCTGCGCCCGCTGCACTGATCGGGGCGACGGAAGCGTCAGGCGGCGCTCAGCCGATTCGCGCACGCGATGACGGCCCGCAACGCCGACTGAGTGCCGTCCGGTGCCCAACCCATCGCCCATTCGGCGTGCGCGCCGTCGGTGCCGCGGATGAACGTCGCGATGCCGTCGTCGCCTCGGAGTTGGTGGAACTTCAGCATCTCGACGGCCACGCCGCGGTCGTGGAGCATCGCGGTCAGCGCAGCGAGTGGCCCGCTGGCCGCGGCCGTCGACGTGCTGATCCGGTCACCGATGGCGATCGTGGCCCGATAGGTGCGCGCTTGCGGTCCCGATCGTGCGGAGGCGTCGGTGCACTCCCAGTTGCCGAGGCGCAGCGGACCGACGGCCGGGGCGTAAATGGCCTCGAACGCGTCGGAGGACATCGCTTCGGACTCCTCGCGCAGACCGCGTGGCAGCGGTGCGTCGAATCGCGCTGCGAACGGCAGTGTCGCGCTGAATGCCGATTGTGTCGGAGAGGGGAACATGTGCCGGTCTTCTCTTGCCAGAGGAATCGACCGACGGTGTAGCAACGACCCACAGCGAGGGGTCGGTCTGGATCAGACCCCGCTGCGGGTTGCTACTACGAGTCGCTTCGGCACGATCGTCACGCTAGCGGTTCGCGTAGAAGATGCGCAACCGACTTCATCGCCAAGGCGTGGCGAGCTTCCGGTACAGCTCGGTCAGCCAGGCATGGTCGCCATAGAAGTCGTGGTCTATCCACCACACCAACAAGCCCAACGCGGCGGACGTGTAGAACTCGGCCGCGACGTCGGCGGGCACGTCGGTCCCCGATCGGGTCGGATGCGGCCGCAGGTGTCTTCGTAGTACGTCACCGATCAACCGGCGCAGATGGCGCTGCACCAGCGCGCCGCCTTGGTGTCCGCACAGCGCGCGGTACACGCGCTTGTTTCCGTATGCGTGCTCGAACAGGAGCGCCGCGGGCAGGGTGACGTCGATCGCGTCCGCCGTGGCTATGCCGTCGAGTTCGTGTTCGAGCTGCTCGCCCATGGCGTCGAAACTCGCCATCAACAGAGCTTCCTTGTCTCGGTAGTGGACGTAGAAGGTGGACCGGCCGACGTCAGCGCGATCGAGGATGTCCTGGATCGTGGTCTTCTCGTAACCCTGCTCGATGACGAGGGCGATGAAGGCGTCGTGCAACTGCTTGCGCGTGCGCCGAACCCGACGATCCGGTGCCGAGGTTCTGGCAGCTCCCGATTTCGGCACAACTCGTTGGCTTTGTTCGGAACTGGACATCTCGCCCCCATTGATCGTTGACGGAATTTCCCCGTCACCGCTGTTATTGAACACGATGTTCTGAAACATACAGATTGTTCAGTCAACCGTGAACCCCGAAGGGGAAGAGAGTCATGAGCACACTGCCGATATATGTATGGGTGCTGGTGCTGGTCGGCGTGATCGGTACCGCCTCGACCATTTGCGTCACGCTTTGGCGAGGTGCACTAGCCGCCGGCGTCGGCCGCCACACCGCCATCCGAGTGGCCGCCATCGCTGGAATCGTCTGGGGCGCTTGGGTACTGGCGAGTGCATTGCTGGCCAACGCCGACGTGTACCGGTTCCAACCAACGAAACCGGCGGCGTGGTTTGCGGTCGCGATGATCGTGCCCCTTGGAGCTGCGCTGTTGTCCACCCGCATCCCCTTGGTGTCGCGCATCCTGGCTCAACCAGACGCGTTGTGGCGGCTGACCTTGCCCCAGCTCTTCCGACCGGTCGGCGGGACCTTCCTCGTCGCGATGGCGTTGGGCTACCTGCCCGCCGTATTCGCGATTCCCGCCGGGCTTGGCGACATCGCGATCGGGGTCGAGGCCGCCTTCGTCGCACGCAACCTGCGGCGCGGCGTCGCGCACCGCCGGGCCGTGTTGTTCAACGTCCTTGGCCTCGTCGATCTCGCCGTCGCTCTCGCCATTGGTGTCACCGCGGCGCCAGGGCTGGCTCGGCTACTGGTCGTTTCACCATCCACCGAAGCGATCTCATTGCTGCCGCTCGTCCTCGTCCCCACCACCGTGGTGCCACTCGCGGCGGCGCTGCACCTGCTGTCGCTGCGGAAGCTGAGGGCGTCCGCGGAGTCGGAAGCCGTCGCCACACCCAGCGGGCGCACGAAATGACCAAAACCATTCCCCACGTCGTCAACCGCTTCGTCATCGACACCGACGCCACGTTCGACGAGATTCGCGACCGATTCGAATATTTGGTACCCACAATCGATTTCGGTGAACTCACCGACGTCATCAAGGCTGGTGACCTGACCCGGGTCCAGAAGTACACCGCAGACCACGCGCCGAATTCGTTCGTCAATTTCTGGACGTTCGATCCGACACCGATGATGAGGTTGGCAGGGCATTCCACGCGGGCCGTCACCTACATGGTCGGGAACAACGTGATCGTGGAGACGATGTACCGCCACGATCCCGGCGTCATGCTGTACGCCCCGCTACGCACCGAGATCTACGAAGACAGCACCGGTCGCGTCCACCTCAGCATCGACCAGCCGTCGAGCAAATTCGCGAGTTTCGGCGACCGACGCATCGCAACGGTGGGAGCGATGTTGGACACCAAACTGGCCGAACTCCTGCGACTCGTTCCGCTGCCCGTTCCGCCAGACCTCGAGGAAGACCCGAAATGAACGACACGGCAATCCAACTCCAGTACTCGACTGGTCTGACTCGACCCAACATAGAGGAAGCGCTCCTCGCCGCAGGCAAGGACCTCGCTCACATCACGCCCCCCGACCTCGGGTTGCTCGAGGACTTCCACACCATGGGGCGCCTTGCCACCAGTCAACTGGTTGACCTGGTCGAAATATCCAGTGGGAGCGAGGTACTCGACGCGGGCACCGGAATCGGCGGCACTGCCCGCCTAGTCGCCGACCGGTGCGGTTGCAGGGTGACCGCCGTGGATCTCACCGAGGAGTACTGCGCCACCGCCCGGTGGCTCAATCGCCTCGTCGGCCTGCACGAGCGGATTTCGGTTCGTCGGGCGGACGTCACCGCGCTGCCCTTCACCGACGGAGCCTTTCAGGTCGTCTTCAGTCAACACGTGCAAATGAACGTGGCCGACAAGGCACGCCTGTACGGAGAAGCGCGTCGCGTGCTGGCCGTCGGGGGGCAACTCGCCATCTGGGACATCGCGGCAGGCGAGGGCGACCTCGACTATCCGCTTCCCTGGGCCGACGACTCCGCAGTCAGCCACCTGGTCACGCCCGACCGGCTACACGCCGTCGTCGAGTCCGCCGGGTTCGCCATCGAGCACTGGAACGATCTCACCGAGCAGGCGGTGACGATCATGCAAGCCGTGCTGGCGCTGCCCGTGAGCCCACTTGGCCTGCACGCCTTCGTCACCGACTTCGCGACGAAGGTGGAGAACCTCACTCTCGCACTTGCCGACGGACGGCTACGGGCAATTCAAGGTGTGGCGCGCTCGATCCGGTAACCGGTGCCCATGCTCACTGCGGCCGGCTGGTCACCGCGCGCCCCAGAATCGGCAGGAACGGCCGGTGGCTGGTACGGCCATGCCCGCGCAACGGCATGCTGTCGGCTGCCGCCGAATACCACTCCGCACGGTTGGTCACCGTGAGGTCCAGTGTGCGGCCGCAGCGGGTCGCGACACCGTGCAGCAGCATCGCCCCCGCCCGCCCGTTGCCGTCGCGGAACGGGTGCACCTGGTTGTAGTCCGTGTAGAGGCGGGCGAGTTCATAGGCCAGCCGGGGATTGTCGTAGGAGGCGCCTGCGTCCACCACCGACTGGGCCGTGTCGTGCACCCGCGTCATCTGCGACGCAATGCTGGACACCCAGGCGAAACCCTGTTCGCCGCGCCGCAATTCGGTCGTACGGTACTGCCCGGCCCACGAATACACGTCGCCAAAGAGGTGCCCGTGGATGGCACGGGCGTCGAGCCCGTCGGGCTCCCGTGACCCGCACAGCCAGGACACCATCCGGCCCGCCGTCGCGACGAACTCCAGGTCGGCGAGCATCTCCGCGGACTGCGCACCGAAGTTGTTGCGCAACAACGTCGTTCCCGGCATCAAGTACGGCGTTTGACGCAGGGACAGACGCCTGCGGCGGGGGTGCTCCTGCACGGGATACCGATCACGGAACTTCGCGAGGTAGTCGTCGAACGACACCTCGTCGCGGGCCAGCGCGGTCAGAGCGCAGACGTGCTCGTCGGTGGGACGCCACCCCTCGAGGCACTCGGCGGCGACGGCCTGGGCGACGGCGTGATCGCGCAAATCCCCTGTCATGCGCCGACTCAGCGGAACGCCGACGTCGACGCGAGGTAGGTCAACTTGCGCCTGACGCCTGCCACCTCGCGCGCGACGCTGCGCAGCATCGCCCGCTCCTGGGGCGCCGTCTCGGATAACTTCACCACGTCGCCGACCCGCCGGCCCTCGAGGAACGCACCGGCCCGCGTCCGCCACCGGAAGCGCACCAGCCACCCGAAGCAGTCGCGCAGGCTGGACACGTCGTCGACGTCGAGCACCTTGGCGGCCGCGGCATCGTCGAGGCGATCGAGGGTCGACAACGACTCCGACCCGGCTGACAGTGCCGCCCAGCGCGCGATCTTCACCACTGGATCGATCGCGGCCAGCTTGAGGTCGACGGTGTCGGCGTGCGTGGCGAACACACGCAACCGCGAGGGAAAGCCGGCCCGCACGGCCGTCGCGTCCTGCAGCATGGCTTGCCGCGCCGGATAGCTCCGACCGACCGCCGCAACGGCCTGTACCCGCAGCGCATCGGGGGCGACGCCGGCGCTCCCCCACACGCCCGTCGAGTCGGCGAGCAGGCCCGTCATCACCACGCCGCGGTCTTCGCCGGGTTCGACGGTCCAGCGTTCGGCGCCCTCGGCCCAGCTGCTCAGACGTCGGCAGAATCTGGGCCGGCTGGCGAGTACACCGTTGGCGTCACCGCGTATTCCGCAGCGCTCCAGCAGCGCGTGCACGTCGGCGGCACGGGCCAGAAGCTCGGCCTTGGCCTCCTCGTCGACCGAGTCGCCGATGGCGACCATCGTCTCGACGTCGGAGCCGGGTGCGGCCTCGCCGCGGGCGATGCTCCCGGAGACGAACCAGGTCCAGTCGGCCTGCCCCGGAGCCAGCCGGACGGCGGTGGCCACGCCGTGCCGGAGCACCTGCGACCACGCTCCGGCCAGTGCGGACGCGGGGGTATGCGCCCGGAGTTCCGCAGCGACGGCGGCCAGTGCCTTGTCGATTCCGGCGCGCAGACGTGCCTCGTCACTGGCAGCATCGATGTCCCCGATGGTCGCGGCGATCCCGCGACCGGACGGCAGCACAGGCGGCATGTCGTGAATTCTCACCCGCCGAGTATCTGGTCACACAGTCGTGACAAAGACGAAACGCGGAAAACAAGAGCGGACACTAATTTCTATCGCATGACAGTTATTGACCGGCAGCCCAGGAGCGCACGATGACCTCGTCAGACCCTGCGACGTTCGACCCCGCTATCTCGTCCGCGGAGGACGCGTCGACCCTGGAAGAACTCGGGTACACCCAGGAACTGCACCGCGGCATCGGCGGCTACGCGGCGTTCGCGTCGGGTTTCTCGTTCGTCTCGATCCTCACCACGGTGTTCGCCTTCTTCCCACTCGGTTTCTCCCTCGGCGGCCCCGCGTTCTTCTGGACCTGGCCGATCGTCTTCGTCTGCCAGTTCTGCGTCTGCCTGGTCTTCGCCGAACTGTCGGGCAAGTTCCCCGTGGCCGGGGCCATCTACCAGTGGTCGCGCCGGCTGGCGGGCAACGCGGTCGGCTGGTTCGCGGGCTGGTTCATGCTCATCGGCTACATCGTGTCCATCGCCGCGCTGGCCATCGCCATGCAGACGGTGCTGCCTCCGATCTGGAGCGGCTTCCAGATCGTCGATGGCGACATGGATCCACTGTCGGTCACCGGCGCGGAGAACGGCATCATCCTCGGCTCGATCACAATCGTGATGTGCACCGTCATCAGCGCGGTCGGGGTGAAGTTCATGGGGCGGATCACCGTCACCGGGGTCACCATCGAGATCGTCGGCGTCGTGCTGATCATCGGGGCGATGTTCCTCACCGCCGAACGCAACCCGGCTGCCACGGTGACCGACACCGGCGGGCACGGGTCGGGCCTCGGCTACGCGGGAGCGTTCCTGGCATCGATGCTGATGGCCGCCTACGTCATGTATGGGTTCGACAGTGCCGCAGAGCTTTCCGAGGAGATCAGGGATCCGCGCAAGACCGCGCCCAAGGCGATCGTCAACGCGCTGCTGGTGTCGTTCGTCGGTGGCGGGTTGATGATCGTCGCGGCCCTGATGTCGGCTCCCGACCTCGGCGATGACCTGGCGACCGGCGGCATGGCCTGGATCATCGAGAGCCAGCTCGACACCTGGCTGGGCAAGACGCTGCTGGCGCTGGTGGCCGTCGCGATGTTCTCGGCAACGCTGGCCATCCAGGCCTCGGCATCCAGGGTGATGTTCTCCATGGCCCGCGACAACCGGCTGCCGATGGGCAAGTACCTGGCGCGGGTGAACAAGCGCACCGGCACCCCGGTGATCACGGGGATTGCGGTCAGCGCGCTGGCGATCCTGGTGTTGCTGGTCAACATCGGCCAGTCCAGCGTGTTCGCCGCCATCGCGTCGGTGTCGGTGGTCATCGTGTACATCGCCTACCTGATGGTGACCGTGCCGGCCCTGGTCCACCGGCTGCGGGGCACCAGCCTGTCCTACGGTCCCCCGGTCATGGACCTCGGCAAGTGGGGCATCCCGGTGAATCTCATCGCCGTGGTCATGGGCGGACTGCTGGTGATCAACATCGGGTGGCCCCGGGCCGAGATCTACGACGTGGCGGGTGCCGGCTGGTACATGCAGTACTTCGCGATCCTGTTCGTGGCCTTGACCCTGATGGTCGGCTACGTCGCCTACCGCGTCGTCAGGGACCGCGACGGTGCTCCCGATCCCGTCGACGCGCTGTAGCGATTTCGGCGTGCCCAGCCGCGCTGAGCGCGGGTTTTCACGCCCAAGTCGCCCGGCCGTAGCCTTGCGGCGATGACAATTTGGGAAGCGGTGTTGCTCGTCGCCGCCGGAATCGTTGGCGGATTGGCGGGCAGCGTCGCAGGCCTTGCGTCGGTGTCCACCTATCCCGCCCTGCTCCTGGTGGGGCTTCCGCCGGTGGCCGCCAACGTGACCAACACCGTCGCGCTGGTGTTCAACGGCGTCGGCTCGGTCGCGGGTTCACTACCCGAACTGCAGGGCCAGCGCGCCGAACTGAAACGACTGATCCCGATCGCCGCGATCGGTGGCGCTGCGGGCGCGGCACTACTGCTGTCCATCCCCGCGGAGGGCTTCGAGAACGTCGTGCCCATCCTGCTCGGCGCCTCGGCGATCCTGATCGCCTTGCCCCGCCGCCAACGCGCCGAGGGTGCCATCCGCAGCAGAACCCACATCGTGCTGAAAGGTGTGGCCATCCTCGCGGTCTGCATATACGGCGGTTTCTTCGGCGCGGCGGCGGGCGTGCTGCTGCTCGCGCTCTTCCTCAGCACCGGCAACGAGTCACTTGCCCATGCCAACGCGACAAAGAACGTCGTGCTCGGCGTGGCGAATCTCGTTGCCGCGCTTGTCTTCGTGGCGCTGGCACCGGTCGACTGGCTCGCCGTGGCACCGCTGGGCATCGGGTGCCTGCTCGGGTCGAGGCTCGGGCCGGTCGTGGTTCGCCACGCCCCCGCCGCGCCAATCCGGCTGGTGATCGCCGTCGCGGGCATCGCGCTGGCCATCAAGCTCGGGCTCGACGCCTACCGGTGACGGCGTCCCGCCCGGATATCACCGCGACCCTCAAGATTCGTTGAACGGCTACATGCAAACTTCGTCCGCCGTTCAAACCATGTTCACGACCGGCATTCAGGCTGCGTCGGACACGTTTCCCACAACGAACAGCGGAGAGTCAATTGCCCATGTTTGGATCGGGGCGGCCAGCTATGGTTGCCTGCGCCGCGCTATTGATCGCCGTTGCCGGCTGTTCGAGCGACAAGCCCGCGCAGACCGCGGCGCCGGGTGACGCTCAGCACGTTCTGCTCCTGTCGATCGACGGCATGCATCAATCAGACCTGACGGGATTCGTTCGGGCGCATCCCGATTCGGCACTGGCCGCGCTCGTCGGAAGGGGAATCGACTACACGAACGCTCAGACGCCGGTTCCCTCGGATTCATTTCCCGGACTGATCGCGCAGGTCACTGGCGGGAACCCGAAAACGACCGGGGTGTACTACGACGACAGCTACGCTCACGACCTCCTCGCGCCGGGCACGACGAACTGTGCCGGTGTGAAACCCGGCGGGGCCGTCAGCTTCACCGAGGCACTGGACAAGGACGTCACCAAGATCGACGGCGGTCAGGGTCTGGCGAATCTGCCCGACGGGGTCCTGCAGATGACCCGTACGCCCACCGAGGTGATCGATGTCGCGAAGCTGCCCGTCGATCCCGCGTCCTGCAAGCCGCTCATGCCCGGTGAGTACCTGAAGGTGAACACCGTATTCGCCGTCGCCCACGATGCCGGGCTCCGGACGGCCTGGTCTGACAAGCACCCCGCCTACGCGATTCTCGGCGGCCCGGGCGCCTCGTCCATCGACGACCTGTTCACCCCGGAAGTCGACAGCAATCCGGCGGGAAGCAAGGACGCTGACAGCTGGACCGACGACAACGCCCTCACCCAGCGCTATGACACATACAAGGTCGATGCCATCACCAATGAGATTGCGGGCAAGGATCATTCGGGAACCAAACAGGTTGGCGTGCCGGCCCTGCTGGGGATGAACTTCCAATCCGTGTCCACCGCCGAGAAGCTGACCACTTCCGGTGGACAACCCGGGGGCTACGGACCTGACGGGCAAGTCCCAGGACCAGTGCTCGCTTCCGCGCTGGACTTCGTCGACAGTCAGGTCGGTCGGGTGTTGTCTGCACTCGATGCT
>JAOPVF010000340.1 GCA_025963195.1 Mycobacterium sp.
AGCGTTGGTCAGCTGGTCGTCGGACTGCCACTGCAACCACCGGTGGAAGTCGACGGCCTCGGCGTGCTTGGCGGCGAAAACAGCGACGGCCTCACCTTTGGGGTGGTGCAGTTCCTCGGGCCACTGGTGCCAGTCGTTGCCGTGCTTCTCGGCGACCGCACACCAGGTGGCGAAGTCGTCGAGGCTCTGCCCTTCGCGCTTGCGGTAGGCGGCGTAGGCCAGCTCGCGGCCCGCCGAGCGTGGCACCCGGTAGACGTTCTTCAGCGCCGCACGCTTGGCCTTCCACGTGGAATCCCGGTCGATCAGTTTGGACGCCCTTGCCTTCGCCTGGACGACGGCTTGCGCCTTGCGCAACCCGCCGCGGTTGCGGGCGTATGCGAACTCGGGGATCGCCTCGATCCGCAGGTACAGCGGATTGACGAATCGTCGCGATGTCGGCAGATACGGGGAAGGTTCCATCGGGGCCTTCGGCGCAGCGGCGTGCAGCGGGTTCACCAGGATGAAGCCCGCACCGTGACCGGCCGACCACACCGACAGATCGGCGAGGTCGGTCAGGTCGCCGATGCCCCAGGACTGTTCGGATCGCACGCTGTAGAGCTGGGTGGCCAGGCCCCATGATCGGCCTGCCCCGAGCCGCGGCGGCAGTGCGGCCGCGCCGGGGCAGACGATCAGTGCGGTATCGGCATGCTCGGCCCCGGCCTGCACGTGCAGCCGGTGGTACCCCAACGGCAGCCCGGCAGGAAGTTCGAACGTGGCCTCACCGATCAGGCGGCCATCGACGTCGTAGGGCGGGGTGTCGTTCTGCAGCTGCCGCAGGCCGGCGCGAACGGTGCCGTCCTCCAACCGAATCCACACGCCCACCGGGTCGCCGTGGGTGACGTGCACCCAGAACGACGACGCACGATCGGCACGGGCCACGATGGTTGGGGACAGCGTGCGCCCCCAATGTGCGTGGGCGTGTGCGAGATGTGCTGCCGCCCTGTCCTCTTCGGTGTCGGCCGCCACTCCCAGCGCATCCAGCACGGCCACCAGGGTCGACTCCGGCACCGCCCGGTTGCCGCCCATCCAATCGACGTAGTGGGTGGCCACGCCGTAGCGGTGGGCGAGGTGGACCAACGACTGAGCGGTCATAGGTGACGATCTTGCCGGTTGTGGCTCGGGTATGCGTAGCCGTCCCGTCAGTCCACGTCGCGGGCAAGTAGGTCGTCCCAGGTATCGCGGCGCACGACGAGTCGAGCGTGTCCGTCTCGCGTGAACACGACCGGCACCCGGCGTGCGCCGTTGTACTGGTTGGACATCGTGTAGCAGTACGCCCCGGTGACGGGGACGGCCAGCAGGTCGCCGATCGCGGGATCGCGCAGCGCGACGCCGTCGACCAGCTGGTCGCCCGACTCGCAGTGTCTGCCGACGACGGTCACCGTCTCCCCGCCGCCGACCCGGTCGACGAGCGTCGCCTCGAATCGTTGCCCGGTCAGCGAGACCTCCAGGTTGTCACCCATGCCGCCGTCCACCGCGACGTGGGTGACGATCCCGCGTTTGATCGTCGTGACGCGGTAGATGGTGCAGGCGCTGGTGGCGACCATGCTGCGGCCCGGCTCGACGATGATGCGAGCTCCACTGGGCAGTAGCGCGCTGGCCTGCGCGACCATCGCGTCGGCGTACGCATCGAGACTTGGCGGGTGCTCGTCGTAGGTGTAGCGCACCCCGAGCCCGCCGCCGAGGTCATACACCTCGAAGGTGCCGAGCTTGGCGATCGGCTCGACCGCGGCGGCTAGCTGCTCGACGTCGAGCAACTGCGAGCCGACATGGGTGTGCACGCCGTCCAGCCGTAGCTTGGCGCTGCGCTCGATCCGCTTGATCGCATCGCGGGCGTCGTCGGGCATCAGTCCGAACTTGGAGCCTTCGTGGCCGGTCGCCTGGGATGCGTGCGTGGCGGCCTCGACGCCCGGGATCACCCGCACCAGACAGGGTTGCCTGGTACCTGCGGGCACGATGCGCTCGAGCCGGTCGATGTCGTCGAAGTTGTCGATCACGACGAGGCCGACGCCGCGTGACACCGCCAGCTCGAGTTCCTCGTCGGTCTTCGCGTTGCCGTGCAACACCAGGCGGGCCGGGTCGGCGCCCGCCTTCAGCGCGCTCAGGATCTCGCCGCCGCCCGCGACGTCGAGGTGCAGGCCCTCGGACACCATCACGCGCTGAACCGCAGTGCAGGGGAACGACTTCGACGCGAACGCCACGTCCGCGCGCGGCCAGCGACTGCGGAACGCGTCGAGGTAGTCGCGGGCCCGCTGCCGCAGTGCGTCCTCTGACACGACGATCGCGGGGGTGCCGTATTCCTGTGCCACGTCGTCGAGTCGGCAACCGCCAACCGTCAGGGTGCCACCGCCGTCGAGCCGGGAACCTGGCGGGAAGAGGCCGAGCAGTTGATCGGTGGCGGGGTCGGTGTGAATCGACATCGACTCAGCGTGCCACTGCGGCGCTACGTGTGAACGCGTACTCTTTCGTCTGTAACGATCCTTACAGAGTGGAGCGCTCGTGACCGTGTCACTGACCAAGAAGCAGGAGCAGGGCGAGCAGTCGCGTGAGCTCATCCTCGACGCCACCGAACGTCTGATGGCGACCAAGGGCTACGCGGCGACGTCGATCAGCGACCTGCGCAAGGCATGCGGATTGCCTGCGAGCTCCATCTACTGGCACTTCGGCTCGAAGGAAGGCGTGCTCGCGGCGGTCATGGAGCGCGGCGCCGAACGATACTTCGCGGCGATTCCCGTCGAGGCCGATGTCGAACGCCAGCTCGCGGCAGTCACCGAGCAGCAGGAGCAACACCCCTTGTTCCTGCGGCTGTTTCTTCTCCTGTCGTTGGAGCGCAGAGACGACCCCGCCGTCGCCCAAGTCATTCGTCGGGTCCGTGACCGCGCCATCGCTGGGTTTCACCACGCAATCGCGCCACTGCTACCGGACGACGTGCCACCCGCGAAGGCGAAGCGCGTCGTTGCCGAACTCGCAGCCGTCGCCACCGCGATGTCCGACGGCATCTTCCTGGCCGAACATCTGGAACCCGACGCAACTGACGTCGCGCGCATGTACAAGCGGCTGCACCAGACGGTGACCGCCTTGATTCCGATTCTCTTGGAGGAGAAATGAGTTCGAAGACCGCGATCATCACCGGCTCGAGCGCCGGGCTCGGCATGGAATGTGCACGGGCGCTGTTGGATTCGGATCCGTTGGATGAGGATGGATCGTGGCACGTCGTACTCGCAGTCCGCAGCCCCGCACGCGGCGCCGAAGCGGTGGCCCAACTCGGCGCACCCGAGCGGTGCACGGTGATCGAGGTCGACCTTGCATCGCTGCAATCGGTGCACGCGTTCGTCCGAGAGGTTCGGGAAGCCCAGCTGCCGCCGCTTCACGCGATCGTGTGCAACGCCGGCGTGCAAGTGGTGTCCGGCACGGAGCTGACGGCCGAGGGCGTCGAGATGACGTTCGGCGTCAACCACCTCGGTCACTTCGCACTGGTGCAGGGTCTCCTCGACGAGCTGGCCCACCCGGCGCGGATCGTCGTCGTGAGCAGCGGCACCCACGACCCGGCCAAGCACACCGGCATGCCGTCCCCGAACTACAGCAGTGCCGCCGAGCTGGCCCACCCCCCTGGCGACACCATCGACGGCAGGCGCAGGTACACCACCTCGAAGCTGTGCAACGTCCTGTTCGCGTACGAACTCGACCGTCGCCTCGGCCAGGGGCAGCGGGGCATCACAGTCAATGCGTTCGACCCAGGGCTGATGCCCGGTTCGGGTCTGGCGCGCGACTATTCACCAATTGGACGTTGGGCTTGGCGATACCTCTTTCCCGCGCTGCGCGTTCTGCCCAACGTCAACAGCACACGGTCGTCGGGGCAGCGTCTGGCAGCGCTGGCAGCCGACCCCCGCTACGACGGTGTGACCGGTACGTACTTCGAAGGCACGCGGCCCATCCGCTCGTCGATCGATTCGTACGATCGCGACAAGGCTCTCGATCTGTGGGATACCAGCGAGCGGCTGTTGACGCCCGTTCCGTAGCGGCCGGTAACGTCGGGGCTCATGGCGCTCGGACGGCTCGAAGAGGTTCCGGCCGCGACACCAGACCGTCGTGCCCGGGTAGCCACCGCCGCACTGTTCCTCACCAACGGGGCGATCTTCGCCAACATGTTGCCCCGATTCCCCGAGATCAAGACCGACCTGGGCCTTTCGAACGCGGCGTACGGAGCATCGGTCGCCGCATTCTCCGCGGGGGCGCTGGTCTCCGGGCTGACCGCGGGCACATTGATCCGCCGCTTCAACTCATCCCGGGTCGGCGTGATCGCCACGCTCGGCATCGCGTTGTTCGTCTTCGTCGCCGCGATCGCCCCGTCGCCGGTGCTGTTCGCCGCCGCCTTGTTCGTCGGGGGAGCGGCGGACTCCGTCACCGACGTTGCGCAGAATGCGCACGGTCTGCGAGTGCAGCGCAACTACGGCCGGTCGATCATCAACTCCCTGCACGCGGTCTGGTCGATCGGTGCCATCAGCGGCGGGCTGATGGGTGCGGCCGCCATTGCGCTGCACGTCCCGCGCGGCGTGCACCTGGCGTTCTCGGGTGTCCTCTTCAGCGCGGTGGTCCTGATCGCGTACCCGTTCCTGCTTCGCGGCCCCGACCACGACGATCACCCCGCGTCGGGCACGGCCGACGGCGCGAAGATCGGCCTTGGTGTCTACGCGGCGCTGGCCGCGCTGGTGGGCATCGCGATCGCGGGCGCCGCCATCGAGGACGCCGGAAGCTCTTGGGCGACGGTGTATCTGCGGGACAGCATGAGCACACCGGCCGCGATGGCCGCATTCGGCTACATCGCGCTGGTCAGTTTTCAGTTCGTCGGGCGGTTCTTCGGAGACCGCCTCGTGGACAGGTTCGGCGAACGTGCGGTGGCTCGCGTGGGCGGGCTGATCGCGGCCGTTGGCATGAGTGCGGCGCTGGCGTTCCCGAGTGTCCCCGCGACGATCGCCGGATTCGCGGCCGCAGGCTTCGGCAGCGCCACCCTGATCCCGGCGGCCATGCACGGGGCCGATCGGGTGAAGGGGCTGCGGCCGGGCACGGGGCTGACGATCGTGACGTGGTTGTGCCGACTCGGATTCCTGATGTCCCCGATCATCGTTGGGGTCGTCGCCGACGCCACCAGCGTGCGCGTCGGGCTACTGATCGTGCCCGTCGCCGGTCTGGTGGCGATGGCCCTGACCGGCGTGCTCAGTGCACCGCACCGCTCATCTCGATGGTCAGCACGCCGGCGACGATGAGCACGATGCCTGCCCCCATCACCCAGGTCAGCGGTTCGGAGAACAGGAACCGCGCGATGATCGCGACCAGCGCGACACCGCACGCCGTCCAGACGCCGTACGCGACGCCGACCGGCATGCCCAGCGACAGCGATACCCACAGCAGATAGAAGGACGTCACGTAACCGAGGGCGACCGGCGCGATCCAGGCCTTCTTGCGGAAGCCATCCGACGCGCGCAGGGAGAGGGTCGCGACGACCTCGACGAGGATCGCGCCTGCCAGCGCCAACCACATCACGGTGTCGACTTGTTCATCACGGCGTCTTGTTCGAGGCCCGCTGCGAACCGATCTCGATCAGCAGCACCCCCGCGATGATCAACCCGATGCCCATGACGATGGCCAAGGTGAAGGGGTCGCCGAAGATCACCGCGGCAAGCACGGCGGTGCCTACGGTGCCGAGCGCTCCCCAGATACCGTAGGTCACGCCGATCGGTACGCCTGCGCGAAGCACGAGGGTCAGCAGCACGAACGCCCCGGCGTATCCGGCGACCACCACGACCAGCCATCCCCAATGGTCCCGTGACGCCCGCAGAGACAGCGTCGCCGCCACCTCGATGGTGATGGCTGCACTCAGCAGCGCCCACTTTCGCACGGTTCAAAACTAGCCGACCGCCCCGCCCGATCCGTGAAAGGCACAGCTCAGGGGGTTGCCGGGGCCGCGCGTAGCCTGGTGTCCAAAGGCGCTCGACGCCTGCAGGATCGATTGAAGGAGCACCACATGACGGATTCTGGCCGCACGCTCATCGCCGTTCTGCTCGACCGTTCGGGGTCCATGGAAACGGTGAAGTCCGATACCGAGGGCGGCTTCAACGCGTTCATCGACACCCAGCGCGCAGAACCGGGTGACGCGCGAGTGACGCTGGCGCAGTTCGACACCGAGTACGAGGTGGTCTACGCCAACCGGCCCATCGGCGACGTGCCGCGGCTCGATCTGCAACCAAGGGGCGGGACGGCGCTCTACGACGCGCTTGGCCGGTTGATCACCGACGTGGGTGCGGACCTGGCCGCGCTTCCCGAAGACGAACGGCCGGGCACCGTGATCGTGGTCGTACTCACCGACGGCCACGAGAACTCGAGCCGCGAATGGACTCACGACGCCGTCGGCGCAGCCATCCGCAGGCAGGAGAGCGAATACGCCTGGGACTTCCTGTTCCTTGGAGCCAACATGGACGCCGTGCAGATCGGCACCGCGCTTGGTGTGCAGGCCGAGAAGTCGATGACCTGGGACACCACCGGCGGCGGAGTGGTGAATGCGATGGCCTCGGCGGGCGCCTTCGTGGCACGACGGCGGTCCGCCCCTGCCGGTGCCAAGGTGGCGGGATTCTCGGCCGACGACCGAGCGGCGGCCCTTGGCAACGCGAACAAGTGACGGCCGAACAGAGCACGGGGCAAATTGGTGGACACCCCGCCTCCGACACCGTAGACACCGCGTACGGACCGGTGCGCGGAATCGACGACGGAACGGTCAAGGCGTGGAAGGGGATTCGCTACGCCGCGCCACCCGTTGGCGAGCTCCGCTGGCGCGCGCCTCAACCGCCGCAACGTTGGACCGAACCCGCCGACGCCACCCGCGTCGGGCCGGTGTGCCCGCAACCGACCGATCCGCGGATCCCGATCGACCTCGGCGCCCCACAGGGCGACGATTGCCTGACGCTGAACGTGTGGGCGTCGTCGGACACCTCACCCGGCGACGGCAAGGCCGTGATGGTGTGGGTGCACGGCGGCGCGTACATCCTTGGATCGTCGGCGCAGCCGCTGTACCACGGGCGGGCGCTCGCCTCGAGCGGCGACGTCGTGGTCATCACCGTCAACTATCGGTTGGGTGCGCTTGGCTTCCTCGATCTGTCGCCGTTCTCGACGCCGACGTCGACGTTCGAGACCAACCTTGGTCTGCGCGACGTGCTGTTCGCGCTGAACTGGGTCCGTGACAACGTTGCCGCCTTCGGTGGCGATCCCCGGCGGGTCACCCTGTTCGGGGAGTCCGCGGGTGCGGGCATGGTCACCACGCTGCTTGCCAGTCCTGCTGCGGCTGGGCTGTTCTCGGCCGCCATTGCGCAGAGCTCACCGGCGACGTCGATCTACGACGCTGCTCGCTCACGGGTTGTCGCCGAGCAGTTCCTCGCCGCGCTAGGTGTTGACGATGGCGCCGGACTGGCGGCCGCTCCGACTGCCGCGGTGCTGGCCGCGTCCAAGCGAGTCTTCGACGAGGTGCCGCTACGCACCCCCGGCACACTGGCCTTCGCGCCGATCGTCGACGGCGACGTCGTGCCCGATTACCCCGTTGTCGTTGCGCGGGCCGGCCGTACCCATGCCGTGCCGCTGCTCATCGGCACGAACAAGCACGAGGCGGCGCTCTTCCGGTTCATGAAGTCGCCGCTGCTGCCGATCACACCGCAGGCGATCAAGGCGATGTTCGCCGAGATCGCGTCGGAACAGCCCAGCCTTCAGCTACCCACCGAGGAAGAGCTGGGCGTTACCTACCGTGGCCGCGGCAAGACGCCCGGTATGGGTGTGGCGCGTGACCTCGGCTTCCGGATGCCGTCGATTTGGATGGCCGAGGGGCATGCCGCCATAGCCCCGGTCTACGTCTACCGGTTCGACTGGGCCACGCCGATGCTGCGACTGCTGCGCCTCGGCGCCGCACACGCCACCGAACTGCCATACGTGTGGGGCAATCTGGTGGCCGGACCCAAGGACCCGACGTTCAAACTCGGTGGCCTGAAGGCCGGCACCGCGGTCTCGGAGCGGATGCGAGCCCGGTGGCGAAACTTCGCGGTGTCCGGCAAACCGACCGGACTCGCAGGCGAACCGGCGTGGCGGCCGTACACGCGGGATGACCGGGCCACCCTGGTGATCGACAAGCAGGACACCGTGGTGGACGACCCGGACCGCGCCTTGCGGGCGGCGTGGGGTAACGACGTGCTCAGTTTCCGCTGAACGGGCGAGTTACGCTGCCCTCGGAGGTGTCGACGTGGACTGGTCGAATGCATTCTCGAGGATTCTCTCCGACGTGCTGCCACCGCTGATGCACGACCCGGTGATGTATGCGGTGCCGTTCTTCCTGGTGCTGCTCGTCATCGAGTGGGCGGCGGCGCGCAAACTCGTGCACACCGAGGCCGAAAAGGCGCCCGCGGGCGGCTACCTCAGGCCCGACGCGTGGGCGAGCATCTGGATGGGCGTGGTTTCGATCGGCACCAGCGGCCTGCTCAACGGCATCGCGCTGCTGGGTTATGCGGCCTTGTACGTCTACGTGGCACCGTGGCATCTGTCGGCCAGCCAGTGGTACACCTGAGTCATCGCCATCCTCGGCGTCGACCTGCTCTATTACCTCTATCACCGGATGGCGCACCGGGTGCGCATCTTCTGGGCCACCCATCAGGCCCACCACTCCAGCCAGTACTTCAACTTCGCCACCGCGCTGCGACAGAAGTGGAACATCAGCGGTGACGTCTTCCTGCGGGCTCTGCTGCCGCTGTTCGGCGTTCCGCCGTGGATGGTCTTCGTCAGCTTCTCGATCAACCTCGTCTACCAGTTCTGGATCCACACCGAGCGCATCGGGAAATTCTGGCGGCCAATCGAATTCGTGTTCAACACGCCGTCCCACCACCGGGTGCACCACGGCATGGACCAGCAGTACCTCGACAAGAACTACGGCGGAATCCTGATCGTGTGGGATCGGCTGTTCGGCAGCTATGCCGCGGAGACGTCCCGGCCGCACTACGGGCTGACCAAGCAAGTCGACACCTTCGACGTCTGGACGTTGCAGACCCACGAGTACGTCGCCATCGCCCGCGACGTCCGGCACGCCCGCCGCTGGCGCGACATGATCGGCTACACGTTCGGCCCGCCGGGGTGGGCACCGCCGCAGCCGCGTCAGCCTCGACCAGTCCATCTCCGGCCACCGGTCGTTGGCGAGCACCTTGGGCATGTGAGCGGCGGGTATTCTTCCGCGATGTGATTGCCCGCAGTGTGGAAACGGTGTTCGACGGCCATGTGGATCCTGCGATCGTTGAACGGTCGCTTGCCGCAAGCAGCTTCGGTTCGATGTGGCTCGACATCGCGCGTCCGGAGTACCCGCGGCTGTCGAGCTCGACCACCTGCGATCTGCTCGTCGTCGGTGGCGGCTACACCGGACTGTGGACTGCACTACATGCCGCGCAGCGCAATCCGGATCAGCGCATCGTCCTCATCGAAGCCGATCGCATCGGCTGGGCAGCGTCCGGCCGCAACGGTGGCTTCGTGGAGGCCAGCCTCACTCACGGCCAAGCGAACGGAAAGACGCGCTGGCCCAACGACATCGACCGGCTGACGAAGATGGGCATCGAGAATCTCGACGGAATGCAGGACGAGATCGCGCGGCTCGGCCTCGACGTGGAGTGGCAGCGCAGCGGCATGCTCGCCGTCGCGACCGAAGCTCACCAGGTGGAATGGCTACGGGAAGCCGCGGACGAGGGGGAGGGCTGCTTCCTCACCTCCGAGGAGGTACAGAGCGAGGTCCACTCGCCGACGTACCAGGCCGCGCTGTTCGAACCCGACACGTGTGCGATCGTGCACCCGGCCAAGCTGGCGCTCGAACTCTCCCGCGCGTGCGCAGAAGCCGGCGTACGGATCTACGAGCACACCAACGCGGTGTCCCTCGACTCCGGCGGTGCCGCGCTGCGGGTCGACACCGGGGGTGCCATCGTGACGGCGCGCCAGGTCGTGCTCGCCACCAACGTCTTCACTTCGCTGTTGCGACGCAACCGGTTTCACACCGTGCCCGTCTACGACTACGTGCTGTCCACCGAGCCGCTCACCGACGCGCAGATGGACCGCATCGGTTGGCAGGGCCGACAGGGAATCGGCGACGCCGCCAACCAGTTTCACTACTACCGGCGCACCGAGGACAACCGCATCGTGTGGGGCGGCTACGACGCCATCTACCACTACGGCCGTAAGGTCGACGCCTCCTACGAGGACCGGCCCGCGACCTACCGCCGGCTCGCTAAACACTTCTTCATCACCTTCCCGCAACTCGACGACGTCCGATTCAGCCACCGGTGGGCGGGCGCCATCGACACCAACACCCGGTTCTGTGCGCACTGGGGCCTGGCCCGCGACGGCAGGGTCGCCTACGTCAACGGGTTCACCGGACTCGGCGTCGCCGCGGCACGGTTCGCCGCCGACGTGTGCCTCGACCTACTCGGAGGCAAGGACACGCCGCGGACCGAACTCGAGATGGTCCGCAAGCGTCCGCTGCCGTTTCCGCCCGAGCCGTTGGCAAGCATCGGAATCCAGGCGACCCGCTGGTCACTGGATCGCGCCGACCACACCGGGGGCCGACGCAATGCTTTGCTGCGCACACTGGACGCGCTCGGCCTCGGCTTCGACTCCTAGTCATCCGCAACCGATTGTTCGCCAACCGTTTTGCTCGTGCGCAGCTGAACCCGCCCAAGAACCCGGCGGAGGTCAGCAGGCTCGCGTCCGTCAAATGAGCGGAACGGGAGACATCGTGGGAGACAGACTCCAAAAGGGTGAGAAGCTCGAGGTTGGGCAGTCGTTGACGTCCGTCAACGGGGCGTACAAGGCGATCCTGCAGGACGACGGCAACTTCGTGCTGTACGCAGGTGACCAGGCCATCTGGTCGACGGAGACGAACGGCCAGGCCGTGGTTCGCGCCGAGGTTCAAGGAGACGGGAACTTCGTGCTGTACACGGCTGACAAGCCGGTGTGGCACAGCGATACCAAGGGCGCCAAGGACGTCCGACTGGTTCTGCAGGACGACCGCAACCTGGTGCTCTACGGTTTCGACGGACCGGCATGGTCGTCGGAGACCCACACCGACGAAGCGCCGCCTGCGCCGCCCGTCCCGGCCGAACCCGAGGTCGCGCTCGCTGCGGCCGAGGCACCCGTAGTCGAGGAAGCACCCGCCCCGCCGCCGCCACCTCCACCGCCGCCACCTGCAGTGCAGACGTACACGGTGGTGTCCGGTGACACGTTGTGGGCCATCTCCGAACGGTTCTACGGCGACGGCAACAGGTACCAGGAGATCGCCACTGCCAGCGGCATCTCCAACCCCGACCTGATCCACCCCGCTCAGGTGCTGACGATTCCATAGCGCAAGCAAGATGCGGCCCGGGCCTTTTCGGCCCGGGCCGCATTTGCTTGCGGGTAGGCTGGCATGTCCATCTACCATCACGGATCGGAGAACGCATGCGGCAGTGGAGTTTGCGCGTGCTCGCTGCGGCGGCCATTCCGATCGCAACCGTGCTGTTTGTGCCTGCCGTCGCGCCGTTGAGCGCACACGCCGACCCCGGCGTCACGGTCTATCCGGGCATGGAGATCCGCCAGGACACCAACCAGTGCACGGTGGGCTTCGTCGACATGGCAACGCGCACGGCCTACACGGCGGGCCACTGTCGTGGGAGTGGGACGGTGGGTGACAAGTTCGGCAACGTCATCGGCCACCAAACGATATTCCGGGACAACACCCCCGATGGGGCCACCGTGGCGACCGATCACCTGATCGCCGACTGGGAGGCGATTGCGCTGGTGCCAGAGGTGGTGGTGAACAACGTGCTTCCCGGCGGGCGGGTGCTCGTCACCGATCCATCGGTCGTGCCGCAGCCGGGTCAGGGGGTTTGCCACTTCGGCGTGATCACCGCCGAAAGCTGTGGCACCGTAGACGCCGTCAACAATGGATGGTTCACGATGGCCAATGGCGTGGTCAGCCAGAAGGGTGATTCGGGTGGCCCGGTCTATGTGCCCACAGACGACGGACGCGCCGTCATCGTCGGCATGTTTAACAGCACGTGGGGTACCTACCCTGCGGCAGTCTCCTGGCAGGCCGCCGATCAACAGATCCGCGAGGAAGTCTTCACCGCCGCCTCGGGCGTCGCACCGAACGCCGTCCCTCAACCTCCCGTTCCGCCCAACGCACCGGCCTAGGCCGGCGTAGCGCTGGGCAGAGAGCAAACATGCCTGGTTCAACTGGTCGGTGGTCTCGTCGACGGATCATCATCGCAGTCCTTGGGTCACTCGGCGTCCTCGCCATGGTCGGCACCACGCTCGGCGCCGTGGTGATGCCCTTCTTGGCCAAGGACTCTGGCGCTCCGCCGTCGCGCTCCGCCACGCCAACCTCCACCACGCCCGCGATCGTGATGAAGCCGTTGGCGGTGCGTCCGGTGATCCAGGCGCTCGTCAGCACGCCCGAGGAGTGTCAGCTGCCACCGCCGCCTCCGCCCGACCAGCCCCAGCAGGCCTGCGACCTCGACCGCGTGGCCCGCTACGACATGGGCCCCGTCGCGTTGGAGCTCAACCTGACCGGTGCCAAGTCGGTCAAGCTGCCGATGAGCGAGTTCTACAGCGTTCAGCTCGCGATGGATCCCGGTTCCGGGGCCGCGTTCGCCGGCTACACCGCCGCCAACATCGGAAAGCAGCTCGCATTCGTGCGGGACGGCATGGTGCTCGCCGCTCCCGCGATCGACCAACCCATCCAGGGGCAGTCACTTCAACTGTCCGGCAACATGTCTCAGGCGACCGCCGAGACCATCGTGCACATGCTTCTCGACGGCTCTTGACGGCTAGCGGGACAGCTCGAACACCGGGATCGACGGCGCGGCCGCCCGCAGTTCGGCAGCCGTCGACTCCGGGGTGAGGCCGCCGACGTGACCCTTGACCTCCCAGTACCACCGCTTCAGGTAGTGCTTCAGCAGTTCGGGCTTGTCGTCGTCGGCGAGCTCGGTGATGCGGACTTCGCGACCGCGCCAGCGAGGACCCATCTCCACCTCGCCGGCGGCGCGGGCGTTGCGTGCCCATTGCGTGTTGCCGCGCGGCGACACCAGGTAGTCGCGCCCGTCGACGGTGAGCAGGTTGACCACCACGCCACGGCGCTTGCCCGTCTTCCGTCCGCGCACCCGCAGTGCTCTGGTGCCCGCGATGCCGAGGCCGGCTTCGGCGAGCCAGCGGAAGACCTCGTTGAAGGCCTTCGCGGCGAGCTTCGGTTCGTCGTATCGCGTGGTCATGGCGGTCTCCTTCGAGAGGTTAAATTAGAGAGCACTGTTCTCGAAACCCAGCGTGACACGACCGAGACAAGAAATCAAGAGCAGTGATCTCGTTCTGTGCCACACTCGGGCGATGGGCAAGCGGCAGGAAACGCGTGAGCGGATCGAGCGCGAGATCATCGCCATCGGCAGACGCCACCTCGTCACCGAGGGCGCGGCCGGTCTTTCGGTGCGGGCCATCGCGCGTGAGCTGGGCATGGTGTCCTCGGCGGTGTACCGATACGTCGCAAGCCGCGACGATCTGCTGACCCTTCTGCTGATCGACGCCTACACCGAACTCGCGGACGCCGTCGACCGCGCGAACCAGTCGACTTCGGGAAACTGGGCCGAGCAGGCCCTCGCCAGCGCGCGGGCCGCACGCCAATGGGCGGTCGATCAGCCCGCGTGCTGGGCCCTGCTGTACGGCAGCCCGGTGCCCGGCTATCACGCTCCCGCGGAGCGCACGGTGGGGCCGGGCACCCGGGTGGTGGGAGCCCTGTTCGCCGCCGTCGCCTCCGGCATCGCTGCCGGCGAGATAGCCGTGCCGAACATTCAAGCGCCTCAACCGATGTCGGCCGACTTCGATGCCATCAGGGCCGAGTTCGCGTTCACCGGTGACGACGCCACCGTCCTCAAGTGCTTCCTGCTGTGGGCGGCGCTGGTCGGTGCGATCAGCCTCGAGGTGTTCGGGCAGTACGGCGCGGACACTCTGACCGACCCCCCGTTGGTGTTCGACCGGCAGATCGAGTTAATGCTCACCACGTTCGCAGCACAAAACTAGAACACGTTCTAGCCAGCCGGGGATCCCGGAGATATCCTCGAACCGATGCACGCCCAGACACCTGTCCAGATTGCATGGGTGACGTGCGACCTCGATGCCACCGAGGCCGCCCTCACCTCGCTTCTCGGCGCCAAGAAGTGGATCAGGATGCCGGACGTCCACTTCGCCCCAGACTCGTGCACCCATCGCGGTG
>JAOPVF010000348.1 GCA_025963195.1 Mycobacterium sp.
ACTACTACACGATGTACTTCGCGCTGGACAGGCGCGGCGGGCTCCTTGCCGGTGATACGGTGTTGGTGCTCGGGTCGGCGGGAGGCGTCGGCACCGCTGCCATTCAAATCGCAAAGGATCTGGGCGCCAAGGTGATCGCGATGGTGCACCGGCCAGGAGCTGCGGAGTTCGTGGAGTCGTTGGGCGCTGACGTCGTGCTGCCGTTGACTGATGGGTGGGAGCAGGCCGTGCGCGAGCACACCGATGGCCGTGGTGTGGACGTGGTGGTCGACCCGGTCGGAGGGCCCGCCTTCGACGACGCGATCCGGGTGTTGGCGACCGAAGGGCGGTTGCTGGTGCTGGGGTTCGCCTCCGGTGGCGGCATTCCGTCGGTCAAGGTCAACAGGCTGCTGCTGCGCAACGTCAGCGTGGTTGGCGTCGGGTTGGGCGAGTTCATCAACCGCACGCCCGGCGCGCAGGTCGAAATCGGCGCCGGGCTGGGCAAGCTCGTCGCGGCAGGACTGCGACCGCCGCCGCCGGTGCGGTATCCGCTGTCGGAGGGCCGGGCGGCGCTGGAGAGCCTGGCCGACAGCGGTATTCGGGGCAAGGTCGTTTTAGAGCCGTGATGTTGCCCCGGGCGCTGGCCTTCGACGTGTTCGGCACCGTCGTCGATTGGCGCTCGAGCATCATCGGCGAGTTGGCGAAGTTCGGTACCGCCCATGGGCTGGAAAGTGATTGGGCGACATTCGCCGACGACTGGCGCACCGGATATGCCCCCGCCATGGACCGGGTTCGAAAGGGCGAGCTGCCATGGACGCGGATCGACGCCCTGCACCGGGGAATCCTGGACGAACTCCTGCAGCGCGCCGGCATCGAATCCGTATCCGAGGAGGACGTCGACGAACTGAACCGGGCCTGGCACCGGCTCGATCCGTGGCCGGACTCCGTCGAAGGCCTGACCAGACTGAAGCGGCGATTCGTCATCACGACGCTGTCGAACGGGAACGTGTCGCTGTTGACCAACATGGCCAAGCACGCGGGGCTGCCATGGGACTGCGTGATATCCGCCGAGCTGTTTCACCACTACAAACCGGATCCCGAGGCCTACCTCGGGTGCGCCGACCTCCTCGACGTCGCACCTGGTGAGCTGATGCTCGTCGCTACCCATCCCGGCGATCTGCGCGCGGCGCGAGCGAGCGGTCTGATGACGGCATACGTGCGGCGGCCCCTCGAACACGGTGAGGGTCACCCATTGCCAACGGTGGACGACGGTGAATTCGACTTCATCGCCGACGACTTCCTCGATCTTGCGGAGCAGCTCGATGGAGTTGGCTCGTGAGCACCGCCGGGATCGTTCTGGTCGCCCTCGGGATCGCCGTTGGGCTGGTCGGCATTCTGGTCCCGCTGCTGCCCGGCACGGTGCTGGTGTTCGGCGCGATCCTGGTGTGGGCGCTGTTCGAGCGGACGACGGTCGCGTGGGTGACGCTTGGCGTCGTCGCTGCACTGCTGGCCGCCTCGCTGCTGGTGAAGTACCTGTGGCCGATGCGGCGGATGAAGAGCGCCAACGTCGGGACGTTGAGCCTGGTCGCCGGCGCGGTGCTGGGGATCATCGGGTTCTTCGTCGTTCCGGTGCTGGGCCTGGTGATCGGCTTCGTGCTCGGCGTGTACCTCGCCGAACTGGCGAAGCGGCGCGACCAGCGGGTCGCGTGGACGTCGACGGTGCATGCCATCAAGGGCGTCGCATTGTCGGTGGGGGTGGAACTCGCGGGTGGGTTGCTCGCGACGGTGGCTTGGGTGGTCGCCGTTTCATTCTTCTGACCTACTCGTATAACTGTCATCTACTGAAACGGAGGATCTGCCATGTCTGAAACGAAGATCACGGTCATCTACGACAACCCCACCGATCCGGACGCGTTCGAAGCGGCTTACGGGGCTGAGCAATTGGAGGCAGCGCGCAGGATTCCTGGCCACACTCGCTTCGAGGCGTCGAAGGTGTGGCCCAAGGAGGACGGCTCGCCGACGCCCGCCTACCGGATGATCGACCTCTACTACCCCGACTACGACGCCGCCTGCCTTGCGGTCACCACGCCAGAGGCGGGCGCGTTCTTCGAGGCGTTGGGCAGGTTGTCCACCGGTGGTGTGCGCGTGCTGATGTCGGACGTCGAGGTGCCGCAGAGCTGACGCTGCGCAGAACGGCAGGTCGAAGTGCCCGCCTCTGAGCGAATTCGGTTGGCTTGTTCGCGAAGTGCCGTGACCCGTTGATGGATGCGGTACTCGGTTGACCGCGGCATGTAGAACGGCGGGTAAAGGCTCCGACCGATGTCGCCGCCGGGGCGGCTCCGGGACCCCGCCGACGGACCCTGCAGTGGCGTATCTCCCAGCGCAACGCGTCGGAGACGGCCTTCACCGGGTTTCCCGCGATGACGAAACCTTGGTAGGTGAGTCCGTCGATCAGGGTGGAGATGCTGCATGTTCCGTGTTGACCCAGGTACTCGGTGAGCGCGTATCGCAGCTCGATGCCGCGCAAGATTCGGGAGTCGTCCAAGTCGTGACGATGGCACGCAGGTCCGACATTGCCGCCAATTCGCTCAGAGGCGGGCACTTCGATGGGCTGCCGGAAACGCGGAGGCCAGACCAGCGCCGCCGATCAAGCCAGCAGGCGGCCCCGCAGCCGGTCCACCTGCTCGCTGGTCACACCAAGCGCGTCAAGGTAATTGGGCAGCGAACCGTACTCGTCGTCGATGGTGCGCCGCGCGGTGACCAGGTAGTCCTCCCGCACGCCGAGCACCTCTTCGGTGAGCTGAGCCTCGGCGAACGTGATGATCTCGTCCGTCATGTTCTCACCGGCCCGATTGCGGATCGACTCGACGATGCGGTCACGCAGTCGCGGCACCGCTTCGTTGCTGCGCAGAAAGTCGGTCATGATCGCGTCACGGGGGACACCTGCGGCCTCGAGCGTCACCGCGACGGTGAACCCGGTCCGGTCCTTGCCCGCGAAGCAATGCGTGATGACGGGACGCTCATCGGCGAGCATCGAAATAACCTGGCGCACAGCCAGATGCGCGCCGGCCAACGCGGGAAAACGGCGGTACTCGTCGGTCATGAAGCGTCCGGCAGCGACGGCGACGTCCTCGTCGGCCGGCTTCTCGGTGAGCATCCGCTCGAAGGCGTACTCGTGCGGCGCCTCGGTGCCCTCGGGACTCCGGTTGGAGAGTTCGTGAAACGGCAGCAGGTGGACCTCGACACCGTCGGGCACCAGGCCCGCTCCTCGCTTCTCCACCTCACGCAGCGACCGCAGATCCGCGACGTCGGTGATGCCGAGCTGAAGGAGCCGCCGACCGCCCTCTTCTGAGAGCCTGCTCAGCTCACTGGACCGATAGAACCGTCCAGGCCGGATCCCGGTTTCCTCCGCGATGTCACGAAAGTTCCACGCGCCCGGTAGATCATCGCCCGCCACTACGCGGTCACCGCCGCGGCGAACGCGGACTTCTCGCGGCCGAGTTCGGCTCGGGCGATGGTGCGCATGTGTACCTCGTCGGGCCCGTCGAACAACCGCATCGCCCGATGCCAGCCGTACAGCCGGGCCAACACGGTGTCGTCACTGATACCGGCAGCACCGTGCACCTGGATCGCGCGATCGATGACGTTGCACGCCATCTGCGGTGCCACCGCCTTGATCTCGGCCACCAGTTGGCGAGCTTCTGGGCTCTTGTTGCCGTGCTGGTCGATCACCCACGCCGCCTTGTGACACAACAGCCTGCTCTGGTCGATCTCGTTGCGGGACTGGGCAATCTGCTGCTGCACCACACCCTGCTCGGCCAACGGCTTGCCGAACGCGATGCGCTTCTGCACCCGGTCGATCATCAGCGCCATCGCTCGCTCGGCCACGCCGATCGCGCGCATGCAGTGATGGATGCGGCCAGGCCCGAGCCGTGCCTGCGCGATCGCGAACCCGCTGCCCTCCTCGTCGAGCAGGTTCCCCACCGGGACTCGCACGTTGTCGAAGGACACCTCGCAGTGCCCGTGCTGGTCTTGCCAACCGAACACCGGTAGGGACCGCTCGATCGACACACCGGGGGTGTCGACGGGCACCAGTATCATCGACTGCTGCTGGTGGCTTGCCGCATCGGGGTTGGTGCGGCCCATCACGATGAGGATCTTGCAGCGCGGGTCGGCCGCGCCCGAGATCCACCACTTGCGGCCGTTGATGACGTAGTCGTCACCGTCGCGCAGCATGGTCGTCTGGATGTTGCGGGCATCGCTGGAGGCCACCGCGGGCTCGGTCATCGCGAACGCGCTACGAATCTCGCCGTTCAGCAACGGCTCGAGCCACTCCTTGCTCTGCTGCTCGTTGGCGAACAGGTGCAGGGTCTCCATGTTGCCGGTGTCGGGTGCCGCGCAGTTGGTCACCTCGGGGCCGATCTCCATGCTCCAGCCGGTCAGCTCGGCCAGCGGCGCGTACTCCAGGTTGGTCAGCCCCGACTCGGACGGCAGGAACAGATTCCACAGGCCCCGCTCCTTGGCCTTCGGCTTCAACTCCTCGATGACCGGTGGAACGGTGTGGTCGTCGGGCCCCTTCTCGTGCCTGTACGCCTCATAGGAGGCTTCGGCAGGGAACACGAACTCCGTCATGAAATCGGTGAGTCGTTTGTGGTAGTCCTGCCCCTTGGCCGACATCGCGAAGTCCATGACCGTCACGATATGACACACGTCAGGTCGGCCGACGGGTGCCGTCAATTGGAGGAACGGGTCGCGGCGTTGTGCGAAGCTGACCGCGTGACCGGGTCGAGCGGCGAAAAGGTGCGCGTAGTGGTGGGTGACGATCACCCGCTGTTCCGCGACGGCGTGGTGCGCGCGCTCAGTTCCAGCGGATCGATCGACGTGGTCGCCGAGGCCGACGACGGTCTGGCCGCGTTGGAGCTCATCCGGACGCACCGACCGCAGGTCGCTCTGCTCGACTACCGGATGCCCGGCCTGGACGGCGCGCAGGTCGCGGCCGCGGTTCGCCGCGACGAATTGCCGACGCGCGTCCTGCTGATCTCCGCGCACGACGAGTCCGCGATCGTCTACAAGGCCTTGCAGGACGGCGCCACGGGCTTCATCCCCAAGGAGTCCAGCCGAGCCGAACTGGTCGAGGCGGTGCTGAACTGCGCGAAGGGCCGCGACGTCGTGGCACCCAGTCTGGCCGCCGGGCTGGTCGGAGAGATTCAGCGCCGCAACGACTCGGACACCCCGACGCTCAGTGCCCGCGAGCGTGAGGTGCTCGGTCTCATCGCCAGTGGCCAGACCATCCCGGCCATGGCCAAGCAGCTGTTCCTTGCGCCGTCCACGGTGAAGACCCACGTGCAGCGGCTCTACGAGAAGCTGGGTGTCGGGGATCGCGGCGCCGCGGTCGCGGAAGCGATGCGTCGCGGGCTGCTGGAATAGCAGTGGTTCGCCACCTCCGGCGCATCGTCGACTACCTCGCCGCAGAACCCGTTCGAGTCTCGGCGCTGCTGCGCTTGCCGCTCATCGCGCTGATGGGCGTCCTGGTCTGGTTGTGGGAGGTCGACAGCTGGCTGCCCGGCGTCTACACCGCGATCCTTGGTGCTTACGCGGTAGTCGCCGTGCTGTGGGCAGTGGCCGTCTTCCGCGGCCCGGTGCCGTCATGGGGCGGGTGGATCTCCACCGGCGTCGACATGCTTGCAGTCGTCTCGCTGTGCGTCGTATCGGGTGGCGCGACGGCAGCGTTGTTGCCCGTGTTCTTCCTGCTGCCCCTCTCGGTCGCGTTCGGGGACCGCCCCGTGCTGACCGGTGTTCTCGGCATCAGTACCGCCGCGTGCTATCTCGGGGCGTGGATCGTCTACTCCAAACGCGACGACCACGTCGGCCTGCCCGATGTGGTGTATCTGCAGTTCGGCTTCCTGCTGTGGTTGGCGGTCGCCACCACGGCGTTGTGCCTCGTCCTGACCCGTCGCGCATCCCGGGTGAGTGCGTTGCTCGACGTGCGCCGGAGGCTGGTGGCCGAGTCGATGCAGGCCGACGAACGGACCAACCGCGACCTCGCCGAGCACCTGCACGACGGCCCGCTGCAGACCCTGCTCGCCGCGCGGATGGAGCTCAACGAAGTGCGCGAACGCATTCCCGACCCCGCTCTCGACATGGTCTACGCGGCCCTCAACGAGACGGCGGCAGGCCTGCGCTCGACGGTGACCGCGCTGCACCCGCAAGTGCTGGCGCAGCTCGGGCTCACTCCAGGGGTGCGGGAACTACTGCGTCAGTACGAGACGCGTGGCGACTTCATCATCGACGCCGACCTCGAAGACGTCGGCAGGCCCGCCTCTCAGCCGCTGCTCTACCGGGCGGCACGCGAACTGCTCGCCAACATCAACAAGCACGCGGGCGCGACGGAGGTCACCATCCGGCTGTTCCGCGCCGGGGACCGCATCGTGCTGACCGTCGCCGACGACGGAGCAGGCTTCGAGCCGTCGATCGTCGAGCAGCGCGTCGCCGAGGGGCACATCGGGCTGGCCTCGCTTCAGGCGAGGTTCGACTCGATGGGCGGTGCCATGTCCATCGAGTCGAAGATCGATCACGGGACGCTGGTGACCGTGACCTCGCCACCCGAACAGGCTGCGTCGACGTAGCGCGCACACCTGGCCAATGCCGGCGGCGATGCGGGCTCAGGCGCAGTCGGCGCAGATGAACTCGCCACCCGCGTGGACTGCCAGCCGGTTCCTGTGGTGCACCAGGAAACAAGACGAGCAGGTGAACTCGTCGGGTTGCTTG
>JAOPVF010000422.1 GCA_025963195.1 Mycobacterium sp.
ACGGCCCGAACAGCCCTGTCGGACTTCATATTCAGCACACCAAGTGGGGCATCGGCGTGGCCCTGCTGTTCGTCACGTTGCCCTTCGTGGTGCGCTCGGTGCAGCCGGTCCTCCTCGAGCTCGACCGAGAGGTCGAGGAGGCCGCCGCGTCGCTGGGCGCGAGCAACGTGACCATCTTCACCAAGGTGGTTCTGCCCGCGCTGCTGCCATCGCTGTTGTCTGGTGCGGGCCTTGCGTTCTCGCGTGCGATCGGCGAGTTCGGCTCGGTCGTGTTGATCGGCGGTGCGGTGCCGGGGGAGACCGAGGTGTCCTCGCAGTGGATCCGCACCCTGATCGAAAACGACGACCGCACCGGCGCTGCAGCGATCTCCATCGTGCTGCTCGTCGCCTCATTTCTGGTGCTGTTCGTGCTGCGTGCGGTCGGCTCGCGGGCGGCCA
Organism: Mycobacterium sp.; assembly: GCA_025963195.1. Taxonomy (GTDB): domain Bacteria; phylum Actinomycetota; class Actinomycetes; order Mycobacteriales; family Mycobacteriaceae; genus Mycobacterium. The sequence goes on from JAOPVF010000422.1 coordinate 439, forward strand.
AGCGTGAGGAACTGGCCCGATGATCCTGTCGCGGTCGGTGCGCTATCTCCTTCGCTACCTGGCGTTGGCCTACGTCCTGGTGCTGGTCGTCGTCCCCGTCGGTCTGATTCTCTGGCGCACGTTGGAGCCGGGATTCGGCGAGTTCATCGCGTCTATCACCACGCCGGCCGCGGTATCGGCGTTGCAGTTGTCGCTTCTGGTGGTGGCGATCGTGGTGCCACTCAACGTGCTCTTCGGTGTGCCCACCGCGCTGGTGCTGGCGCGCAACAAGTTTCGCGGAAAGAGTGCGTTGCAGGCAGTCATCGATCTGCCGTTCGCCGTGTCGCCGGTGGTGGTCGGCGTCGCCCTGATCCTGCTGTGGGGTTCAGCGGGTGCGCTGGGCTTCGTCGAGAACGACTTGGGCTTCAAGATCATCTTTGGTCTGCCCGGGATCGTGCTGGCAAGCATCTTCGTCACGGTGCCGTTCGTCATCCGCGAGGTCGAGCCGGTGCTTCACGAGCTGGGCACCGACCAGGAGGAGGCCGCCGCCACACTCGGATCGCAGTGGTGGCAGACCTTCTGGAAGATCACGTTGCCGTCGATCCGGTGGGGCCTGACCTACGGGATCGTGCTGACCGTCGCCAGGACGCTCGGCGAGTACGGCGCCGTCATCATGGTGTCGTCCAACCTCCCGGGAACGTCACAGACCCTGACGCTGCTGGTGTCCGACCGCTACAGCCGCGGTGCCGAGTACGGCGCGTACGCGGTGTCGACGCTGCTGATGACGGTCGCGGTGTTCGTGCTGGTTATCCAGGTGATCCTCGACGCCCGCCGTGCCCGCGCGGCAAAATGAGCTTTGAGAAGGAGATCCACACATGACCAACGCGATCACGGTGCGTGGCGCAAACAAGCGCTACGGCGACTTCGTGGCCCTGGACGACATCGACTTCGACGTGCCGGAAGGGTCGCTGACGGCGCTGCTCGGCCCCAGCGGATCGGGCAAGTCGACCCTGTTGCGGGCCATCGCAGGCCTCGACCAACCTGATACGGGCACCATCACCATCAAGGGCGAGAACGTCACTGGCGTACCGCCGCAGCGTCGTGGCATCGGCTTCGTGTTCCAGCACTACGCCGCCTTCAAGCACCTCACCGTGCGCGACAACGTCGCGTTCGGGCCCAAGATCCGCAAGCGCCCCAAGGCCGAGATCAAGGACAAGGTCGACAACCTGCTCGAGATCGTCGGGCTTGCCGGTTTCCAGAATCGATACCCCAATCAACTCTCCGGCGGCCAGCGCCAGCGGATGGCTCTTGCCCGCGCTCTCGCGGTGGACCCCCAGGTGCTGCTGCTCGACGAGCCATTCGGTGCGCTGGACGCCAAGGTGCGCGAGGATCTGCGCGCCTGGCTGCGCCGCCTGCACGACGAAGTTCACGTGACCACGGTGCTGGTCACCCACGACCAGGCCGAGGCGCTCGACGTGGCCGATCGAATCGCGGTGCTGAACAAGGGGCGCATCGAGCAAGTCGGCTCGCCGACCGAGGTGTACGACAGCCCGGCCAATGCGTTCGTGATGTCCTTCCTTGGTGCGGTGTCGTCGTTGAACGGCTCGCTCGTGCGACCACACGACATCCGGGTGGGCCGCAACCCCGACATGGCGATCGCGCAGGCCGACGGCAGCGTGTCGTCGACGGGCGTCATCCGTGCCACCATCGACCGAATCGTGGTGCTGGGCTTCGAGGTTCGCGTCGAGCTCACCGGCGCGGCCAACAACGGCCCGTTCACCGCGCAGATCACCCGCGGCGACGCCGAGGCGCTTGCGCTGAAGGAGGGCGACACCGTGTACGTCCGTGCCACCCGGGTGCCGCCGATCCCCGGCAGCCTCGAGTTGCCAGCCAACGACGAAGCCGACGACGTCGCATCGCTGACCAAGGCCTGAACGGCACGGCCTGAGGGTCAGGCCGCGGCGCGCACCGAGAGGGTCTCGTCGAACCGGTCGAGCAGTGTGGCCGCCACCAAGTTGTGAGCGCCTAGCGGTGCCGTCATCGAGATACCAAGTGCCGCAGCGGACCCCGCCACCCGGTCGGTGATCACGCCGGGAGCGATGAACCACGGGGCGACGACCAGCCTGCGGGCGCCACGATCCCGCAGTCGCTCCGCGGTATCGGCGATCGTCGGATGCGGTCCCGTCGCGAATGCCACCTCGACCCCGGCCCACGAGGTCCTGGCCGCCAGTGCGGGTGCCACCGTCGCCGTCCTGGCGTTCGCGGCCTCGTTCGAGGAACC
>JAOPVF010000424.1 GCA_025963195.1 Mycobacterium sp.
CGCGCTTGGACCGTTCGGGCTCGTTGCCTTGGACGTCGATGTCGCGGATGCCGTGGCCGAACAGCGGCCTCAGGGGCCCGCCGAACCAGTCGCCCTTCAGACCGCCGAGTTTGACGGGGAACCACAGATTCGTCCACCGCGTGACCGCGAAGGGTGATTGCGAGCCGAGCACTTGCCGGATGCCGTCGCCCTTGTAGCCGTAGTTCGCCTTGGGCTGCTTGTCACCCTCGACCGGCAACGTCTCCGTGCGCGGCGGGCACTTGACCAGCGCGCCGCGACGGACAAGTCCATCGAACAGTTCGCGTCGTCGCTCTGGGTCGGCCTTCGTCAATCCACCGAAGAGCTTCGGGCGGGTGACGAGGATGTCGGCCAGTGCCATCGGCGTGCCGACGGAGATGAAATCAGTGATGCGCCAAGGGTTTCCCTGCCGTCGCAGATCCTGCCAGAGGGTGAACTGAAGGTCCTGGAACGCTTTCAGTGCCTCGTCGTCGTCCTCGTTGGCGATGACGGCGTCCGCGGCCTTCTCGAGGTCGCGAAGGGACGCGAGCGTGATCGGCAGTGGCGTCGCGTCGTCCGGTCGCTTGGCGTGCAGTTGGTGCACCTCGGCCCAGAACGAGATCAGCGCGTCGTAGGCGATGTAGGCGCCGAGGCTGTGCGCCACGATGACGATGCGTGAGTATCGGCCGTCGTGCAGTGCGTGCAGGAGGTCGACGAGACCGCCACGGATGGCTCGCCGCGCCGCATAGGAGTGCGGCGCGGTGTCGAGGTATCGGGCGACGTCGACGAACGACGCCGTGATGCTCTTCACCACCGCCCTGATCAGGATGCGGAGGATGCCGAGCCAGAAGAGCAGCACGATCGCGCTGCTGACCGTTCCGAGGATCCACCAGGGCACGTCCTTGTTCAGCAGGTGCCCGCCGACCAGCAACACGACAAGGGCCACGGGGATCGCCAGGATGGTCAGCCACACCACGCGCCAGATCCCGAGAAGGGGACCAGGGACGTTTCCCGGCCTGCGAAGGAACAGCCGCAGCGTCGTCGGCCCCAGGTCGGCGAACCTGTTCCCGGTCATCAGGTAGGACCAGTGGTATTCGTAGATCTCGGCCTGGCCCTGTTTTGGCTCGGACGACGACTTGTCGGTCAGTGGCCGCGAGATGTAACGGCGGGCTTCGTACGAGCCGGTGATCTCGGCGGGGCGTGAGTAGTAGTAGTCCCACGTTCGCTCGGTGTCGTAGAAGGCGCTGAGCGGGTACAGCGCTGTCTTGACGAAGCCGTCGAGTGTCTCCATCGGTCGCTGCTCGCCCATGCCGTGGACGATCACGACGGCGGTCCGGACCGTGCCCGTCGGCCGGTCGTCGGCCCATGCCGACGACTCTGCGTTTTCCGCCGACATGAGTGCCCCCCGAGACCTGCATTGCGGATGTCGCCCCCGAGTTTGGGGGGCTTTCGTTCGCCGAGCGCACGGATTCGCGATCTTCGCGCGTCGACGCAACACCAGCCACAATATTCACACTGGCCCCATGAGGCGACTCCCAGGGTTCAATAAGGATTTTCGTCGTTGGCTGTACAGATAACGATTTGATAACTAGGTTGCCTGCTGTGGGTCGACACCTATTAGCCAGCAGGCGACGCAAGTCGCGGCTGATCCTGGCTGCGTGGGTGGTCCCGACCGCTGCACTCCTCGCAGTCGGCGGCGCGAGCTATTCGCTGGCCGCTGATCGCGCGGGCGTCACCGCGCAGCCAGATGCCCACACCGTCACGGCGTGCTGCATGGAGATCGTGGCGGCACCCGAGAGCCCGCTCTCGCCGCCACCATCCGATGTGCAGTTGGTGGCGGGTTCTGCTGGCGGAGAGACGGTTTCGGCATCGAGAGCCTCCCGGTGGCGGATCGTGCCCATCCCTCAGCTGTTGCCGACCGGGCTCGCGCCGGAGCGAGGACTGCAGGTCAAGACCATCCTGGCGTCCCGCGCCATCAGCGCGGCGTTCCCAGAGATCCACGAGATGGGTGGGGTGCGGCCGGATGCGCTGAGGTGGCATCCCGACGGTCTGGCACTCGACGTGATGATTCCCAACCCGAGCAGCGCCCAGGGCATCGCTCTCGGAAACGAGATCGTCGCTTATGTATTGAAGAACGCGGACCGATTCGGAATGCAGGACGCCATTTGGCGGGGCATCTATTACACGCCAGGCGGCGGTCAGCAGAGCGGCGGGTACGGGCACTACGACCACGTCCACGTCACCACGACCGGGGGCGGGTATCCGACCGGCGGGGAAGTCTTCGTCAAGTAGCCGAAAGGGCCCCACGCGGGGCGCCGAATCCGCGTTCGGCACCGCCCGCGCAGGCCCCTGGTGGAGCGGGCGACGGGAATCGAACCCGCGTAGCTAGTTTGGAAGATTTATACGCGCGCGAACGCGTGTTCGGAACAGCCCTGGTAACGGGCTTGAATAGAATGCGGAAAGGCCGTGCAACCAGCGGCTTTGGTCTGGGTAGGTATCGGGGGCGGTACGGCGTCGCTATCGGCGTGGTTCGGCTGTGTCTACGGGACCGATACGGGACCGCATAGGTCAGTCACCTCGTCCGAGCACCGTGCCACGAA
>JAOPVF010000442.1 GCA_025963195.1 Mycobacterium sp.
GGCGCGTGCAGAGCCTGATCAACACCATCGACCGGGAGTCCGGGCTCGACCGGCTGGCGGCCGTGGGGGACGCCGCCCCATGGATGACGTCGAACGGACTGCTGGCGCCGGGTGGCACGCCAACCGACGGCGACCTTCAGACTCTGATCGAAGTGCGAGAAGGCTTGCGCGCATTGGTGCTGCAGAACACCGACGGCCAGGCTCCGGATCCAGCACTGGTGTCGCCGGTGCATCGGCTCGCCGACGGCGAAGTGGCGCGGGCGACGGTGGCCGAGGACGGTGCGGTGCGATTGGCGCCGGTGGGGGATTCGGTGCGGGCACGGCTTTTGTCGCTGCTGCTGATCATCTCCGACGCGCAGCGCGACGGGACCTGGGCGCACCTGTTGGCGTGCGCGAACGACGATTGTCAGTGGGCCTTCTACGACCGTTCGCGCAACCACGGCGGCACCTGGTGCGACATGGCGACGTGCGGGAACAAGCTGAAGAATCGTGACTTCCGCGCCAGACGGCGCACCGGTCGCTGACTGCGCTAGGTCGAGATGTGCCAGACCACGGCCGCGGCAAGCGCCCCGAGTCCGTTCAACGACCAGTGCAGAGCGATCGGCGCGATGAGGCTGCCACTGCGTCTCCGCAGCCAGGTGAACACGAAACCCGCGGCCCCCGTCGCGATGACGGCCAGCACGACGCCGGCGACCACGCCGACGATGCCGAGGCCAAACAGCTTGGTGAACCCGACGTTGCTGCTGGTCAGTCCCAGGGACGTGGCGATGTGCCAGAAGCCGAACAGCAGGGAGCCTGCGGCGGCGACACCGCGGAAGCCCCATGCGCGATTGAGCGTGCCGTGCAGAACACCCCGGAACGCGAGTTCCTCGGGAATCACCGTCTGCAGCGGGATGATGACCATCGACGCGATCAGCGCGCCCGACATCGTGGCGTAGTGGTCGTTCATGAACATCGGCCGCGTCCAGGGCAGCATGGCGCCAACGGCGATCACGGTGGCGACCAATGCGACCGCGCCGAGCGCGTATCCCACGCCGGAGCGCCAGTGCTCACGCCCGAGCCCGAGCTCCGACCAGTCCAGGCCGCGTGAACGGACCAGCATCAGCAGCCCGATGGCGGCCGCGGGCACCGTGGCGACATTGGCCCACGGGGTGGTGAAGTGGGCGATCAGGTTCGTCAGCGCCAGCACCACCACGACGACGCCGATGTCGACGTAGATGCGGAAGTGGTGGAGGGCGGAGAGCTGACCTATCAGCGGGTGGGGTGGCGCTGCCACGGCGCTGAGGTCAGACATAACCGCCCAAGTCTACGTTGGACCCGCCAGTCGGCGCCGATGCTCGCTGAACGATACTGATTCGCATGTTTGACAGGTGTCAGCTTTTGGCGTCGGTGCGGGTGATCGACGTCGGCGGCCCCGAGTCCGACGGCGTTGGCCGTTTGCTTGCCGACCTCGGCGCCGACGTGCTGAAGATCGAGCCGCCAGGAGGCGCCGCGGCACGTGCAAGCAGGCCCACCGTCTCCGGCTCCAGCGTCCCGTTCACGCTGAACAACGCCAACAAGCGCGCTGCGGTGCTCGATCCCGCGGACGCCGCTGACCGCGAGCGCTTCACCGAACTGGTCAGCGGTGCCGACATCCTGATCGACGGCGGCGCTCCCGGTGGCACCGATGCGTTCGGCACCTCGCCCGCCGAACTCGCCGACCGCTTCGGCTACCTGGTGGCACTCCAGGTCACCGACTTCGGCGCATCGGGTCCACACGCGTCGTGGCAGGCCACCGATTCCGTGCTGTACGCGATGTCGACGGCGCTGTCCAGATCGGGGCCGACCACCGGCAGGCCGGTGCTACCGCCATACGGCATCGCGTCGGCGACGGCCGCCGTCCAGGCAGCATGGGCGGCGCTGGTCGCCCACTACCACCGATTGCATTGCGGGACGGGCGACTACATCGACTTCTCCCGTTTCGAGGCCGTCCTGCAGAGCCTGGATCCACCGTTCGGCTCTGAGGGCCAGGCTGCCGTAGGGCTGAAGGCGTCCCATGAACTGTGGCGCGGCAGGCCCCGCAACCAGCAGCTCTATCCCACGTTCTCCTGTGCCGATGGATTCGTCCGGATCTGTGTGCTGTCGCCAAGACAGTGGCGCGGCATGCGGGCCTGGCTCGGTGAGCCAGAGGAGTTCTCCGATCCGAAGTTCGAGATCATCGGCGCCCGCTACGCCGCCGCTGACGAGCTCAACGCCGCCATCGCCGACGTGTTCGGCCCGCAGACGATGGAATCGCTCGTCGCCGAGGGGCAGCGGCGAGGGGTCCCGATCGCCGCCGTACTCAAGCCCGCCGCCGCATTCGCCTCGGATCACTTTCGCTCGGTCGGCGCGCTCACCGAGACGGAACTCGAGGACGGGACGCCACTGACCGTGCCGACCGGGCCCTTCGTCGTCGACGGTGGTCGCGCCGGGATCGTCCGGCCGAGTCCGGCGATCGGTGCCGACGAACCGGCGTGGGTGGCTGGCCGGCCCGAGTCCGTCGTCCCGACCGGCCATGTCGCGGGAGTGCCCTTCGAGGGCCTGCGGATCCTCGACCTCGGCGTGATCGTCGCCGGCGGTGAGCTCGGCAGGTTGTTCGCCGACCTCGGGGCCGAGGTGATCAAGATCGAGAGCGCCGCGTATCCGGACGGTCTGCGACAGGCGCTTCCTGGTCAGCTGCTGAGCCGGTCGTGGGCCTTGACCCATCGGAACGAATCCGGCCTCGGTCTGGATCTGCGCCACCCCGAAGGTGCCGCGATCTTCCGTCGCCTGGTCTCGGAGTCCCACGCGGTGTTCGCGAACTTCAAGCCGGGAGCCCTTGCCTCACTGGGCTTCTCCTACGACGAGCTGCGTGCGTTGAACCCGCGGATCGTGCTGGCCGAGAGCAGCGCGTACGGCGCGACGGGGCCGTGGAGTGGCCGGATGGGGTACGGGCCGCTGGTGCGGGCGATGACGGGTGTCAGCCGGCTCTGGACCTCCAGCGATCCCGCCGACCCCAATTTCTACGACGCCACGACCGTCTTCCCCGACCACGTCGTCGGGAGGTTCACCGCCGTCGCAGCGCTGGCTGCCCTGATCAACCAGCTCACCGGCGACGGCGGTGCTCGTGTCCACATCTCGCAGGCCGAGGCGGCCGTCGATCAACTCGCCACGACCTACGTGGCCGAGGCCGCCCGCGCAGCCGGTCTGGCCGTCATCGACGACGATGCGATTCACGCCGTGTACCAGTGCGCGGGCGACGACGAGTGGTGCGTGATCTCGGTCCGCTCCGAAGAAGACCGCATTGCCGTGGCCAAGATCATCGGCGTCTCCGAAGTAGCAAGCAGTACAACGGACTTCGTCGATTCCGTGTCGGCGTGGACAGTAGACCGCGACAAGGCCGACGTCGTCGCGGCGTTGCAGGATGCGGGAGTGCCCGCGGGGCCGATGAACCGGGCGGTGGACGTCCTCGCCGATCCCCAGGTGACGTTCCGAAGGCTCTACACCGAGATGGTCCACCCGTTGCTCGAAGCTCCCCTTCCCGCCGAGACGCATTCCGCACCGTTCCGTCACATCCCCGACGCAACGATGCGGCCCGCACCGATGCCCGGTGAGCACACCAGGGATGTCGCCAAGACACTGCTGGGTCTGGACGCCGAACAGACCGAGCGCTTGATCGCCGAGAACGTGCTGTTCAGCTGGGCCCAACCCGACGAGGAAACCAGGAGCTTGACATGACGACCGTGATCGATGCAGGCGCAAGGGTGTTCGTCGACGGCCGCTTCCGCAACGCGGTCGAGGGTCAGTCGGTGATCGAGGCGGCCACCGGTGAGCCGCTCGGCAACGGTTCGGCAGCAACGGAATCCGAGATCGATGAAGCGGTCGCCGCCGCTCGGGGTTCCCTCGCAGGGTGGTCGGCGACGCCGGCAGAGGAACGCGCCGAGGTGCTGGTCCGGTTCGCCGACGCGCTAGTGGCCCGCGCCGCTGAGACCAACGAGTTGTGCACGCGCGAGAACGGCATGCCGATCCGCTTGTCGCGGGGCGCGAACGGCATCTTT
>JAOPVF010000492.1 GCA_025963195.1 Mycobacterium sp.
CGGCGGGCCGGGCAGCCTGCCGTCGTTGACCCCGAACGCGTACGGCGCGGGTGGGGCCACGATGTCGGGACCGCCCATCAACTCGGACAGCGATTCCGGGGTCAGCATGTTCTGGGTCAGCGGCTGCACGTCGACTCCTTGCATGCCGGGCGCGACCACCCAGCCGGGCTCGTGGTTGCCATGCGAGAACAAGGTGTCACGCGAGAAGATCCCTGGCACGGTGGTGTCCTTGTAGCCGGGGGGTGGCTGCAGCCGGGGCTCGGAGTACGCGATCTGCTTCGGCAGCGTCATCGCGCTGCTGAACTGGTTCAGGCCGAACGGCAGCGTGTTGAACTTGATCGCGTCCAGGATCGGCGCCAGGTACTGCGCACACAATTCGGCGGAGTCCTGGTAGCCCAGCCGGCTGCCCGCCTGGATGGAGCTGCAGAGGAACTGCATCGGGTTGGCGAAGTTGTTGATCACCGGAAGGCCGACGATGCCACCCGCTACGGGCGACGAGATGTTCACTGCGTTGGCCGCCAGGTTGGGGAACACGTGCAGGGCCGTCTCGAGGCCGTTGCGCGGCTCGGGCTGCAGGATCGCGTTCGTCACGTCGGCAAGTTTGTTCACGTCGCCGGTCAGCACCGAGGCGTTCTGGTTGAGGAAGCCGCGCGTGGTGGTCAGCAGCTGGTTGAGGTCCCGAAGGGCCGTGGCCACTTCCCGATCGGTGTTGGTGAACGCGTTGGTGAACTTCGCGAGGTCGTTGTTGAGCTCCACGAACTGCTGGTCGTTCTTGTAGAGCGCGTTGACGAAGAGTGCCAGGCTCTTGACGACACCGAAGAAGTCGCCGCGTCCCTGGTTCAGGGTGGTGAGCGCCTCGGACAGGCTGTTGAGCGATTGGTTGATCTCGAGGCCCTTGCCGTTCAGACCGTCGGCGAAGGATTCGATGACGTCGCCGAACGGGCCCTTGGGCTGCTGCTTCGTCGGACCCAGATCGGTGAGGATCCGGTTGATCGAGTCACGCAGCTCGTCGTACTCGACGGGCACCTGGGTGCGGTCGATCGGGATGACGGCGCCGCTCTGCAGTTCCGGTCCACCGGTGTAGGGCGGCGCCAGCTGGATGGTGCGCGAGGCCACCAGACTCGGGTTGAGCACCGATGCGGTGACGTTGGCGGGCACCTTGTACTTGGAGGAGTAGGTGAAGGTCACCTTCATCTTGTCGCCTGCGGGCTCGATCGAGTCGATGGAGCCGACTCGCACGCCCATGATCTGAACTTTGTCGCCCGCGTAGAGCGCGAGGGTCTGCGGGAAGTAGGCGACGACGGTGTTGGTCGTCAGCTTCTTGTAGACCTGCCAGGCGACGCCTGCGGCGACCAATCCGAGGATCACCACGACCGTGCCGATGATCACAGACGCGCGGCTCAGCGCGGGCAGTCGAATGTTGCGAACGTTGAAGATGGTCGACATCGAGTGCCCCTATCCCTGTGATCCGGGCGGGAGGAATGGCGGGTTGCCGGGTAGCGGAGGCGTACCGGCGGGGCCCGCGTTGGGGCCTGGTCCGGGTGGTGGGGGCGGTCCGTCCAGCGCGGGCGGCAGCGGCGAGGTGCCGTCTCCCTGAAGGGATCCGGGTGCGATGTAGGGGTCCGACGGCTGTCCAGGGGTGACCGGAACCGTACGGGCACCCGGGGGGCCCGGCGCAAACGGTGGCGGCGGGATTCCGGGAACGAAGGACGGGAACTCGCCTGGGAACGCAGCGCTCGGAACGCCGGGAGCAGGTGTGGCTGCGGCCGGGTTCGGTGGCTGACCGACGACGTCGGGTCCCTGTCCCCCGTAGTTGGCGCCGTACGGGTTGTTGCCGAACGGTCCGACGTCGAGGTGCGAGCACGGCAGCGGGTCGGCCGACGTCGGCAGTCCGTCCGCGGGCGGCGTGTATGAGCACGGCGTGCCCGCGAGGACGGCGGGTCCAGGATGTTCTGGGGTGCCCTCCAGCGGAGTCGGCGCCGCAGGCGGGGCGCCGTTGGCCTGTCGTTGTCCGTTCGGATCGGGGAAGCGGAACGCGGGCAGGCCCGAGTTACGCCAGAATTCTTGGGGATCGATGCCGCGTTTCTTGAACGCGGCGTCAACCCACGGCTGAATGATCCAGTAGGGCAACAGGTTTACCAGCATGACCTTGAAGTAGGGGCCGGATGCCACCGCCTCGCCAAGGGCTGCGGTGAACTTGCTCGCCGTCGACAACACGTCGACCAGGTCGTACTTGCGCGCTTCAAGGACGTCGTTGATGGTGTTCAGCTGGGTGAGCACCTTGTTGAGGTTCGGGTTGTCGTCGATGAAGCCCTTGAGCTGCGCGGAGAACGCACCGACGCGTTCGAGCAGCTGGCTGACCGCGTAGTAGCGCTCGTTGACCGCCGCCAACAGCGTCTTCGCGTTCACCAGCAGCTGATTGATCTGCTCGCTGCGGTTGCCGAGCACGCCCGCGATCTTGTTCGCGTTGGCGAGCAGCGTCTTGATGTCGCCGTCGCGCTTGCCGATGGTGTCGGAGAAGCGTTTGACGCCGTCGAGCGCAGCACTCAGATGGGGTGAGGTCTGATCGATGGTCTCCGACAACACGTTCAGCGACCGCTTGACCGTGTCGGTGTCCCAGCCCGACGCCGCCTTGGTGAGGTCGAAGAAGGCGTCGTAGATCTGGTACGGCGTGGTGGTCTGGCCGAGCGGCAGAGTTCCGTTGGGGCCCAAGGGCTTCGAGCCGCGCGGTTCGATCTCCAGGTTCTTGCGGCCCAGGATCGTGTCGGTGCGGATGTTGGCCCGGCTCTCGCTGCCGATCTTCTGACTGCCCAGCGAGTATCCGATGACCACCTTGTCGCCGTCGATCTCCTCGGACTTGACAGTGCCGACGTCGACGCCGGCGATGCGGACCTTGTCACCGGGGATGAGGCCACCGGTGTCGGTGAACTGCGCGTAGTACTTGGGCGCCGCGAAGATCATCGGCACGCTGGCGAAGCTCTGCCCAACGCCGAGGACGAGCAGCAGGATGAGAATGCCCATCACGCCGTTGCGGACCCGGTTCGACCCTTCCAGCGTCCTCATTGCGGCGTGCACCTTCCCGAGGGCTGCGACCACACCTTGACCGTGCGGACGGGTCCGCCTGGCTGGAGGCCGTTCAGTTTCAGCGTGACGTCGCAGGCGTAGAAGTTGAAGAAGTCACCGTAGATGCCACCCGCGCGGCCGAGGATCTTCAACGCGTTCGGCAGCTTGGTCAGGATGTTGTTGAGCTCATCCTTCTGGTCGACGAGCGGCTGCTGGATCACCTCGAGCTGGGTGATGGTCTTCTGCAGCAGCGGGCGGTTGTCACCGAGCAGATCGGCGACCGAGCCCGCGGCGTCGCTGATGTCGGCGACCGACGTTGCGATGGGATCGGCGCGGTTCTTCAGCTCCGTGATCAGCTGTTCGAAGTTCTGCACGGTCTCGTCGAATTGCTGTTGGTGCTTGACGGTCGTGTCGAGCACGGTGTTCAGGTTGCGGACCACCTCGCCGATGGCTTGGTCGCGATCGGCCAGCGTCGACGTCAGCTCGCCGGTCTGGTCGAGGATGTCGTTGATGGTGCCGCCCTGGCCCTGGAAGATCGTGATGATCGACTGGGCGATGTTGTTCACCTTGCCGGGGTCGAGCGCCCGGAACAGCGGCCGGAACCCACCGATGAGCGCGTCCAGATCCAGCGCGGGCTGGGTGCGCTCAACGGGGATGGTGCCACCCGCGGGGAGCTTCTTCTCGTCGTCGCCACGCTTGAGTTCGAGGTAGCGGTCACCGATCAGGTTCAGGTATCGGATCGATGCGGTGGTGCCTTGAAACAGCGGAAGCGACCGGTCGACGGAGAAGTCGATCTTGACGCTGGTGCCGCCGTCGATGAGCTCGACCTTGTCGACCTTGCCGACCTCCACTCCGGATGCACGGACGAACTGTCCGGACCGAAGGCCGCTGGCGTTCTTGAAGATCGCCGTGTACCCGGTGGTGCGGTCGAACCGCAGCTGCCCGAACACCACGATGATGATCGCGGTGAACAACAGCAGCACCAGGGCGAAGGCGCCGAGCTTGATCGCTGTTCCGGTAATCCTCATGGGTTGATCGTGTTCTCCCCAATTTGGCGTCCCCATACGTATTCGATGGCGATCGGCTGACCGAGTTCGAAGTGGTTGTAGGGAGCGAGGCTGGCGCCGGTGTCCATCACCAGGTACGGGGTCGGCCAGAGGTCGCGGGTGACGGGCTGCCAGCAGCCCGGCCTGCCCTCGGGTCCGCCGCGGGCGTTGACCCGCGGCAGGTTGTCCGGATACACGTACGGGTTGCCAGCACCGAGTACTTCGGAGTGGGTGCGCAGCGAGTAGCCGTTGCCGCCGAGCGACGAGGCGATCTTGGGCTCGGCGTCGTGGAGGTTGCGGATGGTGCAGAACAGCTCAGGGCTGTACTCGTTGAGCAGATCGGTGGTCGGGACGAGGTCGGCGGCGCCGCGGACCAGGTACGGGCCGCCGCGTTCGAAGACGTCTCCACCGGTGTTGCCGAACCCGACCGCGGACATCAACGCCTGGTCGAGATTGCCCCGTTGCTCATTGAGCGTGCGCGCCGTGGTGACGGCGTGCTCCAGCGAGTCGAAGAGGTTGGGGGCGGCGTTGGAGTAGACATCGGCGAGATCGGCCAGCCGCTGATTGTCCTGACGGATTCGCGGCATCAGTGGGTTGACGTCGGCCAGGATCGCATTGCCGTTCTCGATCGACTGGCCGAACCGGTTACCCAATCCGTCAAGCGCCTGCGCGGTGGCGGTGAGTGTCTGGTTGAGCTTGACCGGGTCGACCTTCTCGGCCACCGACACCACGGTTTCGAACAGCGTGTTGAACTCCGTCGTCACCGTCGACACGTCGATCACGTCGGCCGATTTGATGCGGGCGGCCGACGGGTTCTTCGGCGAGCTGAACGCGACGTACTTGTTGCCGAACACCGTGGTCGCCTTGATCTCGGCGTCCACGTTCTGCGGGATCAGGTGAACGAAGTCCTTGTTGACGTCCAGGATCACCTTGGCCTTGGGCACGCCACCGACGTCCACTGCCTCGATCGTGGCCACCCTGCCGATCTCGACGCCGTTGTAGGTGACCTTCGACCCTGGATCCATCGAAAGACCCGACCGTGCCGAGAGCATCGTCAGCTTCTCGGGCGCGGCGAAGTCGCCGCGGAACTGGGCCCAGACCAAGCCGACGACGACGGCGGTGATCACCAGCAGTACGAGACCCGCCAGCTTGTACGGCGGCGTCCTGGGCGTATTGACCGGCAACTGCCTCTGGTCCGGGGCGGTCATCGGATTACACCGTGAGGTTGAAGTTGGCGTCGGTGCCGTATAGCGCCAACGAAGCGAACAGGACGACCAGCACGATCGCGATCAGGGAGGCGCGCATGGACCGGCCAACGGCCTCACCGACGCCAACCGGGCCGCCACTGGCGTAGAAGCCGTAGTAGCAGTGGTTGAGCATGACGATCACCGAGATGATGATCGCCTGCACGAACGACCAGGCCACGTCATCGGGCCGCAGGAAGGTATTGAAGTAGTGCTCGTAGGTGCCGGTGGACTGTCCGTAGAACAGCGTGGTGGTCACCTGTGCAGCCAAGAACGACATCAGGATCGCCATCGCGTACAGCGGGATGATCACGACGAAACCGGCCATGATCCTGGTCGACACTAGATACGAGATGGACTTGATGCCCATCACCTCAAGGGCGTCGATCTCCTCGCTGATGCGCATGGCGCCAAGCTCAGCGGTGGCACCGGCCCCGACCGTCGAGGCCAACGCGATACCCGCTTGCACGGGAGCCGCGATGCGGACGTTGACGAGCGCGGCGAAGAACCCGGTGAACGCCTCGACACCGATGTTGCCCAGCGACGCGAATCCCTGGATGGCGATCAGCGAGCCACCCGAGAGGGTGACGAACCCGACGATCGCGACCGTGCCACCGATCACCGCCATCGCGCCGGTGCCCATGCCGATCTCGGCGATCAGCCGCAGCATCTCCTTGCGGTAGTAGCGCACCGCGTGCCCGATCGACCCGACCGCGGCGACGACGAACCAGGCGATGTGCCCGACGCTGTCGATGAACCGCACCGGCGAGCCGACGAACTTGTGGCCGCGCGCGACGGCCCTTGGGAACCGGGAACGTAGGACGGTCGACGTCGACATGTCAGCGCCCCGTTCCGAATCGCACGCCGATGGTCGTCAGCACCACGTTGACCGCGAAGAGCGCGATCACGCACAACACCAGCGTCTCGTTGACCGCCGTGCCGACGCCCTTGGCGCCGCCGGAAACGGTCAACCCGCGGTAGCAGCCGACCAGCCCGGCGATCAGGCCGAACGTCATGGCCTTGACGATGGAGATCAATACCTCGGGCAGACCGGTGATCAATGTCAGCGTCGATACGTAGGCGCCTGCCGAGATGTTCTGTACGTACACCCCGAACACGAAGCCACCGACCAGACCGATGGTGATGACCGCGCCGTTGAGGAGCAAGGCCACGAACGTCGAGGCGATCACTCGTGGAACCACCAGTCGGTGGATCGGATCGATGCCGAGCACCTCGAGCGCGTCGATCTCCTCGCGGATGGTCCTGGCACCGATGTCGGCGCAGATCGCGGTGGACCCCGCGCCCGCCACCACCAGCACCGTCACCAACGGACCCAGCTGGGTCACCGCGCCCAGCGCAGCACCCGCTCCGGAGATGTCCGCGGCACCGAACTCCTTGAGCAGAATGTTCAGCGTGAAGATGATCAACACCGTCAGCGGGATCGACACCGCCAGGGTCGGCAGGAACGCCACCCGCATCAGGAACCAGCCCTGAAGGATGAACTCGCGCCACTGGAAAGGGCGACGGAACAACGCCTTACCCGTCAGCACGCACATCTTGACGAAACCACCGACGGCCGTCAGACCCGGACGGATCTGGTCGCGGACGTAGTCGACGATTCCTGGCGTCTGCGCTGTCACGAGGACCGCGCCCACGGGTCGTGGCGCGCCGGCAGAATCTGTCGCACGCGCCCTCCTCGCTGCTGTCCCATGTGTGTGATTGCGGTCTCCCTACTCGTCGGTAGTAAGGCGGACCACAGGACTGTACCCGATCCGATCGGGCCGGTGCACCGCATCGGCAGGATTGTGACCGCAACCGTTAGCAAACCGATCACCGCTGGTCAGCCCTTCGACGTTCCGACAGAAACCGTTGACGCAGAAGAGCTTTCGTCGGCGTCAACGAAACTCGCCACGCGGAAGCGTGTTCTCAGTTCCGTCTTCAACACCTTGCCTGCGGGGTTCCTTGGCAGTGCTTCGACCACTTCTAGGGCCTTCGGATGCTTGTAGCGAGCCAGGCGTTCGGTGAGGAACTCGTCGAGGTCTGCCAGAGTCAGTTCGGTCGGTCCGACCGCGCCGAGCGCGACGATCGCCACCGGAACCTCACCCCATCGGTCGTCCGGTCTGCCGATCACCGCCGCTTCCGCGATCGCGGGATGTCCGGCGAGGACGTTCTCCACCTCGGCGCAGTAGATGTTCTCGCCGCCGGAGATGATCATGTCCTTCTTGCGATCGACCACCCAGACGTAGCCCTCCTCGTCCTGCCGGACGAGGTCACCGGAGTGGAACCATCCTCCGGCGAACGCCTCGGCGGTGGCGGTCGGGTTGTTCCAATAGCCCGCCATCAATGTCGGTGCGCGGTAGACGATTTCGCCGATCTCGCCGACGAGGACGTCGTTCATCTCTTCGTCGACGACCCGCGCTGCGACCGTGGGGATGACCTTGCCGACCGATCCGAGCTTGCGGATGGCATCCCCGCTGAGCAGCATGCAGGTCACGGGCGACATCTCGGTCTGGCCGAAGGCCGCGAAGATCTGCGCACCGGGGAAGGTC
>JAOPVF010000494.1 GCA_025963195.1 Mycobacterium sp.
CTTCGTCGACGCTGGCCCCATCGGCCTTGACGACGAACGCGCGCAGCCGGTGGCCCCAGTCCTTGTCCTCCACGCCGAGTGCGGTGGCCTCGATGACCTCGGGGTGGCCGCTGATCAGGTCCTCGATTTCGGCGGGGAACACGTTCTCGCCACCGGAGACGATCATTTCGTCGTCGCGGCCGCTGACGTAGAGCAGGCCGTGCTCGTCGAAGTAGCCGACGTCACCGGACGACATCAGCCCGTCGATGATCTGCTTGTGACCGCCGCCGGTGTAGCCCTCGAACGGGAACGTGTTGCCGACGAAGATCCGGCCCACCTCGCCCTGCGGGACCTCGTTGCCGTTGTCGTCGAACAGCTTGACCGTCACGCCCTTGACCACCGGACCGACGGTTGCCGGGTTGATCGACAGGTCCTTGGGCCTGGCGATGGTGGCGAAGGCGATCTCGGTCGACCCGTACAGGTTGTAGATGACCGGGCCCAGATCCTTGAGCGCCCTGGTCGCCAGTTCCGCGCCAAGTTGGGAACCGGAGACGAACACGATCCGCAGGCTGGACAGGTCCGGCTTGCGTTCCATGCCGTCGAAGGCGTCCAGGGTCCGAGACAGCATGACGGGAACCACGACTACGGCCGTCACCTTGTGCTTCTCGATGTCGGCAAGGACGTTGGCGGGCTTGAACTTTCGGCGCAACAGCAGCGTGCTGCCGAGCATCATCGCGATGGTGGCGTGCAGGAAGCCAAGCGCATGGAACATCGGTGCGGGCAGCGACGTCACCTCGCCGGACCTGAACGGGACGTGCGACAGCACACCACCGATGGGCGCCAGCGACGGCGGGGTGCTGCGATTGGCGCCCTTGGGGGTTCCGGTCGTGCCACTGGTGAGGATGATGATCTTGGAGTGCGCGGTCGCCTTCGGCGGCGGCGTTGGCCTGCTGCGGGCGACCAGGTCGGCGAGCGTCTCGTCGGTGCTCTCCGAGGGCTCGTCGTTGTCCGGGTTGGTCGGCAGGGCGCGCAGCCTGCCAAGCGGTGGTTCGGCCGCCGACACGGCCTTGGTGTACTCGTCGTCGAAGATGATCAGTTTCGCGCCTTCGCGTTCGGAGACCTCCTTGATCTGCGGCCCGGAGAACTCACTGTTGAGGAGGATGATCCGGACGCCGACCTTGGCGGCGCCGTAGAGCGCGACCAGAAACCACCGGTGGTTGCGGATCAGCAGCGCCAGGCCGTCGCCGCCCTTCACCCCGATCGCCAGCAGGCCGTTGGCAACGGCGTTTGCGGCGTCGTCGAGTTCCTTGAAGGTCATCTCGCCGTCGTCGTCGATGATGGCGATGCGGTTGGGCGTGCGCCGCGCGTTGAGGGCGGGGATCATGCCGAACTCGCCCCATCGCCGGATGTCAGCGACCATCGCGGCGACGTTCTGCGGCGGCTCGAGCTTGAATGCGCCCGCCTCGAACATCTTGATGGCGTAGTGAAGTTCGGCCGATCCGCGATCCCAGTATTTTTCCGCGGACTTCTGGATCTTGGCCGCGGCCTGCAACGGAAGGTCGGTTAGCTTGGGCATGAACCCCACAATATGTGACCGCCGTCGCACGCAAAGGTAGATCCCGTCGCTTCCCTCGCCCTGGGGGCCGGCGCAACTAACATTGCCGCATGGGCTCTCCGCTGTCCCTGGACGTGGGCGAACGGACGCTGGCGGTCACCCACCCGGACAAGGTCATCTTCCCGGATGCGGGCGTGACCAAGATGGACATGATCGAGTACTACCTCGCCGTGGCCGACGGCGCCCTGCGCGGCGTCTCGGGCCGGCCGATGATCCTCAAGCGATTCATCAAGGGCATCACCGAAGAGGCGATCTTCCAGAAGCGGGCACCGGAGAAGCGCCCCGACTGGATCGACGTCGCCGAGCTCAAGTACGCCTCGGGCACTTCGGCCAAGGAGGCCGTCCTGCGCGACGCCGCGGGCCTGGTGTGGGCGGTCAATCTTGGCTGCGTCGATCTCAATCCCCATCCGGTGCTGGCCGACGACCTCGAGCACCCCGACGAGCTGCGCGTCGACCTCGATCCGATGCCCGGTGTCGAGTGGCGCCAGATCGTCGACGTGGCGCTGGTGGCCAGGGACGTGCTCGAGGACCACGGCCTGACCGCGTGGCCGAAGACGTCTGGTTCCAAGGGATTCCACATCTATGCCCGCATCGAACGGCACTGGCCGTACAAACAGGTGCGGCTGGCGGCCGAGACCATCGCGCGCGAGGTCGAACTACGCGCCCCCGACGTGGCGACCAGCCGGTGGTGGAAGGAAGAGCGCGGCGCGCGGGTCTTCGTCGACTTCAACCAGAACGCCAAGGACCGCACGGTCGCATCGGCGTACTCGGTGCGCGCGACGCCCGACGCCCGGGTGTCCACCCCGCTGCGGTGGGACGAGGTGCCCGACTGCTCGCCCGAGGCGTTCACGGTGTGGACCGTGCCAGCGCGGTTCGCCGACATGGGCGATCCGTGGGAGGGCATGGACGACGCGCCAGGCGGGTTGGACGCGTTGCTGGAACGGGCGAAGGAACTCGGTCCCGCCGAGAAGGCGCCGAAGGGCGCGCGTAGGACCACCGATGGTCGTCGAGAGTCGACGATGCCGCTGATCGAGATCGCCAAGACCAAGACCAAGGACGAGGCGATGGCGGCGCTCGACGTGTGGCGCGAGCGCTACCCTGCAGCGGCGGAACGACTCGAGCCGGTCGACGTCCTGGTAGACGGTATGCGCGGGCCGAGTTCGATCTGGTACCGCATCCGGATCAACCTGCAGCACGTGCCCGAGGAGCAGCGGCCGCCGCAGGAAAACCTGATCGCCGACTACAGCCCGTGGGAGAATTACACCGGGTCGCAGTGGCGCCGCTAAGAGCGCCCGACGGCGGCCACGGCGTCATCGATCGGGCTGTCCCCGCTGATCAGGTCGAAGGCGTGGCCCCCGGTGTCCGGGTGGTCGAGCAGCGCGACGAGCACGGCTGCCACGTCCGCCCTGGGGACGTTCCCGTATTCGGTGGATTCGGCGATCGTGACATGGCCCGTCCCGTCGTCGTCGGTGAGATGACCGGGCCGCACGATGGTGGCGCTGAGTCCCGTGCGGGCTTGGACGGCCTCGTCGGCGGCGGCCTTGGCCCGCAGGTAGGCCGCGAACACGGGATCGGATGCGGAATCGCCGGCACGCCGGTTGGCGCCGATCGCCGAGACCATCAGGTACCGACTCACCCCGGCCTCCAGCGCGGCATCGGCGAGCAGGATCGCGGCGTTGCGGTCGACGGTCTCCTTGCGAGCCGCGCCGCTGCCTGGCCCAGCACCCGCGGCGAACACCACGGCGTCGGCGCCGCGCACGTGTTCGGCCACCTCGGCGACCGAGGCCTTCTCCAGGTCCACCACCAGCGCCTCGGCACCGGCGGCCTCGAGGTCTGCGACCTGTGCCGGGTTGCGGATGAGCCCAGCGACGGAATCACCGCGCTGCGACAGCAGCCGTTCCAAGATCAGCGCGATCTTTCCGTGCCCGCCTGCGATCACGATCCGCATCTATGTACCTCCATGCGTCCAACGATAGGCTCCCACGCCTGAAACACGAGGAATTCCAACATGATCAGTAGACGAGGCTTCACCCAGATCGTGGGCCTCACGGCGGCAGGAGCCACGGTGGCCGGCTATGCCTCCGCCCCCACCGCGAGTGCCGACCGACCGACCGGCCACACGTCGTTCCGGTCCTTCAAACAGGTCAACGCGGGCGTGCTCAACATCGGCTACGCCGAGGATGGTCCCGCCGACGGTCCGCCCGTGATCCTGCTGCACGGCTGGCCCTACGACATCCACAGCTACGTCGACGTAGCGCCGATACTGGCCGACCGCGGGTTCCGCGTCATCGTCCCGTACCTCCGCGGGTACGGCAGCACCACGTTCCTGTCCGACGCCGAAGTGCGCAACGGTCAACAGGCTGCCATCGCGAGCGACGTCATCGCGCTCATGGACGCACTGAACATTCCGCGAGCGATCATCGGCGGATTTGACTGGGGCGCAAGGTCTGCGGACGTGGTCGCCGCACTGTGGCCAGAACGCTGCAAGGCCCTGGTGGCCGTCAGTGGATACATCATCGTCAACCTCGAAGCCAACCTGCTACCGCTTGCACCCAAGGCGGAGTACGGCTGGTGGTATCAGTACTACTTCGCCACCGATCGCGGCGTGCAGGGCTACCGGGAGAATACCCGCGACTTCAACGAGTTGATCTGGCGCAACGCCTCACCCACGTGGTCGTTCGACGATGCCGCCTACGACCGCAGTGCCGCCGCGTTCGCCAACCCCGACCACGTCGAGATCGTCATCCACAACTATCGGTGGCGTCTCAGCCTCGCTCCAGGTCAGCCCCAGTACGACGACCTGGAACGCCGCCTCGCCACCAAACCCGAGATCGGCGTGCCGACGATCACGGTGTCCAGCGACTTCGACGGGCCTGCCAAGGACGGCAAGGCCTACCGGCAACAGTTCACCGGCAAGTACTCCCACCGCGTCCTCGACGGCATTGGGCACAACGTGCCGCAGGAGGCGCCGCGCCAGTTCGCCGATGCGATCATCGAGGTAGCCGGCTACTGACGTCGGCACGTTCACAGGAGAGCAGACCATGGCAGCACAGATCCCACCCGTCACCGTGGTGGACACAGGTCCCGGCCGGGTGAGCAGGTCCATCGAGGTGGGGGCGCCCGCGAGCGAACTGTTTGCGATCGTGGCCGACCCGCGTCGCCACCACGAACTCGACGGGTCGGGCACGGTCGTCGACAACATCAGGGCGCCTGCGGAACTCACCGCGGGTAGCCAGTTCTCGACCAAGATGCGGATGCTCGGCGTGCCCTATCGGATCACCAGCACCGTCACCGCCTTGACACCCGACGCATTGATCGAGTGGCGGCACCCGCTTGGCCATCGCTGGCGGTGGGAGTTCGAGCAGGTGGCCCCGCACCGTACTCGCGTCACCGAGACGTTCGACTACCACGACGCCGGCACCGTGAAGAACCTGCTGAAGTACTACGACGTGATGGGTTTCGTGAAGGCCAACGCGAAGGGCATCGAAGCGACGTTGCTCAAGCTTCGCGACCGATACCCCGCCGACTGATGCCCCGTCGACTGACAACCGATTCTCCGACGATTGGACGGAACAATGCCAGACCACCAGCAGGCCGAGCGGATGCGTTCGGGCAAGGGTTTCATCGCCGCGCTCGATCAGAGTGGCGGATCGACACCGAAGGCCTTGAGCCTGTACGGGATTCAGGAGGGCGCGTACTCCTCCGATGCTCAGATGTACGACCTGATCCACCAGATGCGTTCCCGGATCATCACCTCGCCGGTGTTCGGCGGCGACCGCGTTCTGGCGGCAATCCTGTTCGAACAGACCATGGATCGCGAGATCGGCGACAAGCCATCGGCGACGTTCCTCTGGGACGACAAGGGCGTCGTGCCATTCCTGAAGATCGACAAGGGTCTTGCCGAGGCGAACGATGACGTGCAGCTGATGAAGCCGATACCGGGGTTGGACGACCTGCTGGCCCGGGCCGCGCAGAAGGGCATCTTCGGAACCAAGGAGCGGTCGGTCATCGGCGCGGCCAATGCCGCGGGCATCGCCGAGATCGTCGAGCAGCAGTTCGAGCTGGGCCGGGCGGTTCTCGCGCACGGGCTGATCCCGATCCTGGAGCCGGAGGTCACCATCACCATCCCGGACAAGGCGGCGGCAGAGGACCTTCTGCGCGACGTCATCGTCAAGCACCTCGACGACGTCCCCGCCGGCCAGCAGGTGATGCTCAAACTGTCGCTTCCGACGGTGCCCAACCACTACGCACCACTCATCGAGCATCCCAAGGTGATGCGCGTGGTGGCATTGTCGGGCGGCTACTCACGCGACGAGGCCGACGCGCTGCTCGCCAAGAACACCGGCCTCATCGCCAGCTTCAGCCGCGCACTCACAGAGGGATTGTCGGCCGAACAGTCCGACGCGGAGTTCAATACCGCGCTCGACGAGGCGATCCAGTCGATCTACGACGCGTCGACGTCCCCGTAGTCGAGCCGCCCGGCGACGTCCGACGTAGCCGCGCCGCGGATATTGTCGATACCCGTGGTATACGGTACCGTTAGTACCGACTACATGACAGGGCCGAAAAGCACCTCTCATTGCGAAGGAGCGTCCGATGACACGACTTGCCGACACCGGTACCGACAAGCGACGGCAAGGACGACGGGACTTCCTGGCGATGATGACGCGCGGAGTGGTCACCCCCCACGAGGACTACGGATTCTTCGGTCCCGACTCGGTGACGTGGAAGGTGTGGAGCTACCCGACCAGCCTCACGGTGGGCTTCCAGCGGGCAGTCGTGATCGAGGAACTCGACCCAGACCTCATAGCCGCCGTGGACAAGACACACGACATCTACAAACGGCCACGCACACGCTACGACCGCACATTGCGGTACTTCGCGATGGTCGCGTTCGGGGGCTCCCGCGAAACTTCCAACGTTGCAGACGTTCTGGTGAAGATTCACTCCAAGGCGATCGGGACGGACCCGTACAGCGGCAAGCGCTACGACGCGAACAAGCCGACGTCCCAGCTGTGGATCCACCTCACCGCATGGCATTCCATCCTCATCGCCTACGAGAAGTTCGGTCCAGGCCCACTGACACCGGAGGAGGAGGGCCGCTACTGGGACGAGTGCGCGACCGCAGCCGAACTCCAGACCTGCTCCCCCGACGACGTGCCTCGCACACGTGAAGGCATCCGCGGCTACTTCGAACGGATGCGGCCCCAGCTCGCGGGCAGCGAGATCGCGGTGCAGGCGATGAACCACCTACTCCAAGCCGACGTCATGCTCCCGCCGATGCCGCTCGTCGCCCGCCCCATCGCATCGCTGTCCACCCGGGCTCTGCGCGCGGGCACGATCTCGACGATGCCGCGGTGGATGCGCGAGATGAGCGGCATTCGTCAGCGCCGGACAACCGATTTGGCCATCCGCCCGCTGCTGTGGACGGCGTTCCACATCGTGCACCTCAGCACGCGCCTGCAACTCGCACTCCTGCAGCTCCTGTCACCCATGACGGTTCCCGTCGCCGCCCCCGCCCTGCTCGGCGTGCCCCCGGTGAATCCGGAGATCGTCTCGCCGGCGCTAGCCCGCGCCCGGTATGGCTACGACAAGCCATCCGAGGCTCACGAAGAGCTCCGGGCGCGCCAAGCCCAACGCGTCTTCGGGGAGGGCGTCAGCCCGAGTGACGAAGGCCTGGTCGAATCCGAACCGATCCTGGGTCTGCGCGGTTGATCCAAGGTTAGGTGCCCTCTGCACCCTCGGCGCGCTCGATTGCGCTGTTTTGCTGGCGGCACGGGCCAGACTTCTTACCGAAGTATTAGTGGCTACTCCCCGGTACCTTATGTTGGCGCACTACCTTCAGCCTTACGTTGTCGTGACTGCATTGGGGCAGTTACCCAGCGTCGAGCCGCTGAAGGGAGGCCATCGTGATTGCTACAACGACCGGTACGACTGCGAATTCCACGTTCCGCTACGGTAATCCGACCGTCGACTGCGGCGGTGCACAGGTACGTGCGCAGTGCCGTCACCTCGCGACGGTGGTTTCCATCACCGGCGACGTCACCGATGCGAACGTCGACGCTCTCATCGAGCGCATGCGGCACTACATCCTGACCGAGAAGCCCGTCGTCCTGGATCTCGGTGACGTCCGTTCGTTCGCTGCCCACGGCGTCGCGCTCTTCGAGGCCGTCGACGACATGTGCGACGAGGCGGCAGTCGAATGGTCCTTGGTGGCAAGCCAAACCGTCTCGCGAATGCTGCGACTGAACGGCGATCTCGTTCCCACTGCGGAATCCGTGCCCGCGGCTCTGCACCACTTCTCCGACGTCATGTCCGAGCGGCGCCAGCTGCTGCCGATTCTCGGCAAGTCCGCATAACAGACAGGATCGATCACACGTGTTGCTAGACATCCGTTGGCTCGCGTACCTACTGCACCGTCGTCACAAGACGGTCGCACCGCGCGAGGTCACGTTCGCCTGATTTTTACAGGATGGCCGGTGACGACACGCCGTCGTCACCGGCCATCCTTTTCATGGCACCAGTGCGGCGCTGGTGGGATCGATGAGGATCTTGGCGTGCGTCTCGGGGTCGCCCAACGCCTCGAACGCCGCGGCGACGCCGTCGAGTCCGACGGTTCCGGTGATCAGCGGTGCCGCGTCGAGCTTGCCGTCGGCCAGCATGTACAACGTGTCGCGGAACTCCAACGGCGTGGAGCCGAACACGAACCGCAGATCGATCTCCTTGCCGTTCGCCAGTGCGGGCCGGATCTTGTCCTCGCCCATGCACACGCCGACCACGACCACGCGGGAACTCAGCGGAGCGGCACCGATCACGCCGTCGATGATGCCGGGCACGCCGACGCACTCGAAGATCACCGGGCGCTTCGGCCCCGCGGCCCCCACGGCGTCCGCCGCACGGTAGACGTGCGACCAACCCGGTAGCCGGCGCAGTTTCTCCATCGACGACATCACGAGTTCGTAGAGCGCTGGTGCCTCGGTGATGACGCCCTTCGTCGATGCTGCTTCGTACGGGGAGTCCAGGGTCGGGTCGACCACGACGTCCGCACCGCATCGCGATGCCAAGGCCCGCCGTTCCGCCGAGAGGTCACTGGCCACGATGGTGCGCACACCGCGCGCCTTCAGGTGGCAGATGATCGCGAGCCCGACCGGCCCGCAGCCGATCACGACCGCCGCGTCGCGCTTGCCGATCTCGCTTCGGTTGACCGCATGAAGTGCCACCGCCATCGGTTCGGTGAGCGCCGCGATGTCGGGGGAAAGCCCGTTGGGAACGACGAAGCTCATCGACGCCTCGGCCACCACCTGTTCGCCGTAGGCACCAGGGGCCAACGGCGAGAGACCGGTCAGGTGCACGCCGCCGTTGGCGCGCAGGAGCGGGAACGCGACGACCGTGGTGCCGACCTTGAACTCCTTGGCGACGCGGCGGCCGCGCTCGGCGACTTCACCGCAGAACTCGTGACCCATCACGACGGGCGTATCGCTGCGCATGAAGTCGCCGTAGCCGACGTCGACCATGGCGTCCTCTAGCTCGTCGGCGTGGTCCTTGGCGTGGAGGTCCGAGCCACAGATTCCGCACCGCTGCACGTCGAGAACCAGCTGACCGTCGGCGGGGCGTGGCGGGGCGACGTCGATGACCTCGAGCCTTCCGCCCAGACAGTTGACCACCTTCATCGGGCACTCCTGCACAGGGTGAAAGTCATCGCGGAACTTGGGTCGGCGTGACCCACCGGCGTAGCGCGTCGATGGTGGATTCCGGTGATGTGTTGAAGCAGAACAAAACACCAGGGGCAACTTCGTTGACCACGTTCACCAGACGCTCGAACAGCTCGGTGTGCTCGGGCGTCATCCGCACGCCCGCACCGATCATCACGATGCCGAACGGTCGCGATCCCGCACGGTCGCGGACCACCGCCTCGGCGTCGTCGGGGCTCGCGGGTACCCGGCAGGCGATCAAGTCGAATCCCGCTGCACGCAGTGCCGCATCACCGGCATCGACACGCGCGGTCATCGTCGCCTCGTCCAAACCGGGATGCAGCTCATAGTCGATCGCGCTCGGATGCAGCCCGATCGACAGGACTGCCGGCGTGTCCGAGATAGCCGGATCGTGGTCTCCCACCGTGCTCTCCGTTCTGCGCGACGACGCCAACGGCGACTCAGCCAGCGTAATACGCGCGGAATCGTCTGCCCCGCCCGCCGAAACAACTCCGAGCCACATTGATCCCATCTGAAGGAGGTCGGCATGTTTCATCTGGGTTGGTTCATGGGCAGTGGTTTCAGCGTGCAGACGTGGGCGATGGATCCGTGGGCGGGCAATACCGGCCACGATTGGATGAAGGGCGACTTGTTCGTCGACCTGGCCGCGTCGCTGGAACGTGCCCGCTTCGACTACCTGCTGGTCGAGGACACCAGCATGGTCGAGGACGCCTACGGCCGCTCGATGGAGACCACGCTCAAGTACGGACTGCTGGCACCGAAGTGCGACCCCGTCCCGCTGATCCCGCTGCTGACGCAGCGCACGAAGCACATCGGCATCGCCGTCACGCTGTCGACGAGCTTCTACCATCCGTTCATGGCGGCCAGGACCATGACCACCCTCGACCACCTGACCGAAGGTCGGGTGGGGCTCAACGTGGTGACCGGGAGCTCGTCGCGCGCGGCGCAGCAGTACGGCTACGACGAGCTGATGCTGCACAGCGAACGCTACGAGATGGCCAAGGAATGGATGGAAGCCGTTGACGCGCTGTGGGACTCGTGGGAGGAGGGCGCCGTCCTGGTAGACCAGGAGACCCCGCGCTATGCCGATCACACCAAGGTGCACACCGTCGACTTCGAGGGCAAGTACTTCCGGACCCGGGGACCGCTCAACACCATTCCCGGCCCGCAACGCCGACCGGTCATCGTGCAGGCGGGCGCCTCGCCTGCCGGGCGCGACCTCGCCGCCAAGTACGCAGAGTCGATGCTCGCGCACGGCACCAGCATCGAGGGCATGAAGACGTTCCGGCAGGACATGCACCGCAGGATGAAGGAGTACGGACGCGACCCGAGCACGCTGAAGATCCTGTTTCTCATCGACCCGATCCTCGGCGACACCGACCGCGTCGCACAGGCCCGCGAGGAGGACATGAAAGCCGCAGCCTGGAGCGACAAGGCGATCGAGCGAAGGTTGTGGGGCCTCAGCTACACCTCGGGCGGCGAATTCGACTTCTCCACGTTCGATCTGGACAAGGAGGTCCCGGACGTGTGGGGCAACGGCGAGACGAGCACGCTGCGCACGTTCATCGAAGGCGCTCGAGGCAAGACGCTCCGCGAGGCGATCGCCACCGTCGACACCCATGCCGGCCTGGCCTTCGTGGGCTCGCCGGACACCGTCGCGGCGAAGATGGGCGAGGCGATGGAGGAGGTGGGAGGCGACGGCTTCCTGTTGTCGCCCACCGTCACCCGCCGCAACATCGCCGAGATCGCCGACGGCCTTGCGCCGGCGTTGCGCAAGCGCGGCCTCATCAGGGACGGCTACAACCACAGCACGTTCCGGGAGAACCTCCTCGAGTTCTAGGCCGAGATCCCGGCGTAATACGAGGGGTACTGATGCGACGCAGATGCGTCACGCGACGCCGATTTACTCGTGACGAAAGCGCGCCAACGAGTGCCGTGCCCACAGGTCAAGAAATGGCCCAAGCAGGAGGCATTCGTGTTCGACGAGACAAACCCCCGCCCCAATCCCTCTGGTCCGTCGCCTGAATGGGACCGCCGCACGTTTCTGAAGGCGAGCGGTCTCACGGTCGGCGGCATCAGCCTCGCAGCCCTGATCGCGGCCTGCGCTGGTGGTGGCGGCGAATCGAGCGGTGACACGCTCACCCTGCGCATGCCGTTCCTCGCCGACATGCAGGTTCCCGACCCCGACATCATGTACGAGGGCGAGGGTGTCCAGGTGATGGAGTCGGCCTACGAGGGACTCGTACGCTACAAGTCCGGCTCGTCGGAGATCATTCCAGGACTGGCGAAGTCGTGGACGATCTCGCCCGACCTACTGACGTACACGTTCACGCTGCAACCCGGCGTGAAGTTCCACGACGGAACGGTCGCCGACGCCGA
>JAOPVF010000502.1 GCA_025963195.1 Mycobacterium sp.
GACATGCCGAGCTGGCGTAACCGCGTCATGAGGAACGCCACCACGATTACCTCCTCGGCCCATCCGTTGGCGAACGCCACCGCGAGGAGCACGGGGATGCGCCACCACGTGTCGCCGAGCTCGGACGGCACCACCGCCACCCCGATGCCCAGCGCCCGGCCCGCCATGTAGAGGCCGAGACCGGGGATGCCGATCAGGGCCGCCAGGCCGAGTCCGCCGAGGAGGTCGGGGCGCCAGCGAAATCGCCCGAGCCCGATAAGATTGGGCCCGAAACCGCTGCGCCACAACAGGTACAGGCCCAGTAGTCCCCACGCGACGAGCTGGAAGACCGACGCCAGGTTCAGCGCCAGGTTGATCAGGTCGATCGGGGAGAGCTTGCGGTTGAGGGCCACCTTCTGCCCGGAGAGGCCCAGCAGCACCGCCTCGGCGAGGGTGACGAGCGCGGTGTAGGCGGACAGTCCGAACGTCACCGCAAGGACGACCGCGATCTCGATCCGGATCACCCGCGGTGGCGGCGCTACGGGCTCGTCCGGCGACTCGGTCACCGGAGCAACGGTAGGGGTTGGCTAGATGCGGCGCGCCCGCAGCCCGTTGAGGAACGGGCAGCCCATCAACACGCGGATGGCCTGACTCAGACCCGTGACGTCGTCAACGGGCTTGGCGAACGGCAGCCGCACGTCGTGGTCGCCCTCGTCGTTCTCCACCCGCAGCTGGACGCCGTAGCGGTCCAGGCCCAGTGGTCGGACGCGACCATGACGCAGCGGTGACGGTAGCCGGTTGGCCAGCCGGTCGACCACTTCGCGGTGTGCCGACTCGAGATGCTGCAACCAGCAGGACTCCAGTGCACAGAACGGATCGGGTTGGGCGTCCAGCAGCGTGCTCAGGCCCACCGACTCCGCTCCGGTCGAGTCGGCGACCACCACCGAGTCGACCTCCATGCGCATCAACGCATAGGCGGTGTCACCGTTCGCGACCTGATCGGCACCGGTGTTCACTTGCAGCAGAGCAGGATTGGGGCTCTGGGTGGCGATCAGGTCGAGCAGCCCCCGCACGTCGCGCGCGGGGATGTACTGCAGGCGACCGCTGATCCACACCAGCGACCGCACGGGTTCGCGTAGCGGCAGGGGCGCGTAGTCCGTCATCTCGAGCACGGCCTGAACGCCTGGTGCTCCCGCGTCGACGGCCATGCCCGTCAGTGGGCCGTTGGCAGGAACCGTGATGGCGAAGGAGCCGTCCTCGAACAGATGGTGGACCGGGGTGGCGACCGGTTCGACGCCCTCCACTGCGAGCATCGCGCCACCGCCACGCGCGCACGCGCTGCGGATTCGCTCGGCCGTGCTCGGTGCCAAGGCGGTCATCGGGCCCCTTTCGATTGATGAGGTAAGCCTAACTTAACTAAGCGCCCGCGATCGACGCAAGGCTTTCCGAATCGACTTCCGGGCCGACTTCGGGGGACGCCGCGGACCGAGCCGATACCCTTGTCGGGTGCCACGCGTCGCCTACCTCGGACCCGAGGGGACCTTCACGGAAGCGGCGTTGTTGCAGATGGCCGCCGCGAAGATGCTGCCCGTGACCGAGTTCGAGCCGGTTGCGGCGGGCAGTCCTTCGGCGGCGCTGGAGATGGTTCGCGCAGGCGACGCCGATTACGCGTGCGTGCCGATCGAGAATTCGATCGAGGGATCGGTCCTGCCGACGCTGGACAGCCTGGCCGCCGGTTCCCTCGTCCAGATCTTCGCCGAGTTCACACTCGACATCGCATTCACCATCTCAGCGCGATCACGCGGTGTCGAGCCGGCGTCCATCGCCGCGTATCCGGTGGCGCGTGCCCAGGTGGCGAGGTGGGTCGCGAAGAACATGCCGAACGCCAAGTTCCAGGCGGCCGACTCCAACGCCGCAGCGGCGGTCGACGTGGCCGAGGGCCGCGCCGATGCCGCCGTGACCACCGAACTGGCCACGACGCGCTACGGCCTGACGCCGTTGGCCACCAGTGTCATCGACGAACCCAACGCGCGCACCCGCTTCGTACTGGCCGGGCAGCCAGGGCCGCCGCCGGCTCGTACTGGCGCCGACCGCACTTCGGTGGTGCTGCGCCTCGACAACGTCCCCGGCGCGCTGGTGTCGGCGATGACCGAGTTCGCCATCCGCGACATCGACCTCACCCGCATCGAATCTCGGCCGACCCGAATCGAACTCGGCACCTACATCTTCTTCCTGGACTGCGTCGGGCACATCGACGACGATCCGGTGGCTCAGGCACTCAAAGCGTTGCATCGACGTTGTACTGACGTGCGATATCTGGGTTCGTGGCCGACGGGGGCCGCAGGCGGCGCCGTACCTCCACCGATGGACGATGCAGCGCGGTGGCTGACCTCCCTCCGGGATCCGCGATGACGGGCCGTCTGGTGCTGGTGCGGCACGGCCAGTCGCACGCGAACGTCGATAGACGCCTCGACACCCGGCCGCCGGGCGCCGCGCTGACCGATCTGGGCCATCAGCAGGCCCATGACTTCGCCGTGAACTGGCAGCATCCCGTCGCCATGGTGGCCCACTCGGTTGCGTTGCGCGCGACCGAGACGGCACGCGACATCGGCGATCACTTCTCGCTCGAGCCGCATCGGCTGGACGGCATCCACGAGGTTCAGGTCGGCGAACTAGAAGACCGCAACGACGACGCCTCGATCGAGCAGTTCAACACCGTGTACCAGCGCTGGCAAGAGGGTCACCTCGACGAGTCGATGCCCGGCGGCGAGAGCGCCCAGCAGGTGCTCGACCGATACCTCCCCGTGGTGACGCAATTACGCCTGCGCTACCTCGACGACCATGCCTGGCCCGGCGACATCCTGGTGGTGAGTCACGGGGCTGTTATCCGCCTGGTGTCGGCCATGTTGGCCGGTGTCGACGGCGGCTTCGCACTCGAACACCATCTGGGCAACGCCGAATGCGTCGTGCTCAGCCCGATCACGGACGACAGGTGGAGCTGCGTGCAATGGGGCACCCTGGTGCCGCCGTTCTACCCGGAGACCGACGTGCACCCGGTCGAGGATGCGCTGCAGGGCGCCGACCCGATGGGCTGAGCTGCGGTCAGACGGCCACGAAGGCAGTCACCCCGCCGCTGCGCGCACACCGGCATCCGATGGCGGCGCAGTCGATGCTGAACGCGTGGCCGACTTCGGGGCTGGTGCAGTCCGCTTCGGTGCATTCCAGCCCGAACCGGACGTGGTGGACCAAGGTGCCGTGACAGTGCTGCAGACCGTCTCGGCAGTCCCGGCACTGCGAACTCATCTCCCGTTCATAGCACCAGCGGGCGACGAATTCACACCGGCGCGCGCAGTCAGGCCCAGCCCAGTTCGTGCAGCCGGTCGTCGTCGATGCCGAAGTGGTGGGCGATCTCGTGGACGACGGTCACCGTGACCTCCTCGACGACGTGGTCGTCGTTGTCGCAGATGTCGAGCAGCGCATCTCGGTAGATCGTGATGGCGTCGGGCAGGGAACCGCCGTACGACGAGTCGCGTTCGGTGAGCGCGATCCCCTCGTAGAGGCCCAGCAGGTCGGGCTCGTCGGGATGGCGGCTCTCGACGAGCACCACCACGTTGTCGAGTGCCGCGGTCAGCTTGGGGGGAATCTGGTCCAGCGCGTCTGACACCAGCTCGTCGAACCGTTGCGGGCTCATCCGCACGGCCATCGCGGCTACTGCCCTGGTGGCGGCAGGATCGGAGCGGCAGGTGCCGGCTCTGCCGGGCCGGGCGCGGGTCCCGGCGCCGCGCCAGGTGCCGGGGGAGGCGCGTCACCCGGTGGGGGCGGCGGGGCGTCCAGTGGCGGTCCGTCCATCGGCGGCGCAGGCGGTGGCGGCGGACCGTTGAGGAACGTGTTGCCCTGCGGCGGCGGCGTTCCGCCCGACGTCGACGGGGTGGTTCCGGTGTTGCCGGTGTCGGTGGGCGCCGTCTGCTGGCCCGGCAGGTGCGCGTTGCCCTGGGGGCTCTGGTTCCCTTGGCTGCTCTGGTCGGCCTGGTCGCTCTGGCTGATGTCGATCTGCGACGACGTCTGGCTCGACGTGTCGACCGGGGGCGGCATCGGGATCGGCGGCAGGTTCAGCCGCTCACCGGGGATGTCCGGCGGTGGCACCGGCGACTGCCCATTGATGGCCAACGGCCCCTTGGCGCTGTTCAGAAGCGTCGACCAGCCGCCGTTGCCCAATGTGGCGCCGATGCTGCACGACACCTGGTGGCTGCCCGCCGACCAGCTCGGCAGCGAGATCGAGCTGTAGATCAGCGTCAGGGTCGTCTTGCGAAGTACGAACGGCGCCAGGAAGGCGTCCGTGAGCTGAGTGCACGAGTCCTTGACGAACTGGACCTGATCGCCGTAGGGAGGCACCGGGCCGGTGAACTTCTCGGCG
>JAOPVF010000541.1 GCA_025963195.1 Mycobacterium sp.
TGTACGACTCCGACTCCTACGCCGATGATCTGCCCTACTGGACGCGCGTCGACGGCAAGCATCACCTGGTGGTGCCGTACGCGCTGGACACCAACGACATGAAGTTCGTCTCGGCGAGCGGATTCCCAAGCGGCACGGACTTCTTCACCTATCTGCGGGACGCGTTCGACGTGCTGTACGTCGAGGGCGCCGCGGGCGCCCCGAAGATGCTGTCGATCGGGCTGCACTGCCGCCTCGTCGGCCGTCCGGCCCGCATCGCGGCGCTGGAGCGGTTCCTCGATCACGTGCAGTCCCACGATAAGGTGTGGATCACGCGCCGGGTCGACATCGCGCGGCACTGGATCGAGCACTTTCCGCCGGCCTGACCTGGCAATACGGTGTCGACATCACGGTGACACTTGCAGTGACGTCATGATGGTGTCACCATGACACCATGGATTTGCAGCCCTACGTCGACTCCGTCCGACACGAACTGAACGTCGCCGCCGAAGCGGGCGGCGCCGACGCCGCGGCACTGGCCGACCGCCTCAGCGCACCGCTGGAGTCGGCGTTCCGCCTCGCTCTGCTGGAGGCACTGTCCGAGGCCGCCGAGGAGATCACCCGCGAGCTGGCACCGGGATCGGTCGACGTGCGGTTGCGCGGGCGTGACCCGGCATTCGTCGTGACGCCGGCCCCCGATGAACCGGCGGCGACGATCCCCGAGGCGGCCGCCTCTGGTGACCTCGACGACGGCGGCACCTGGCGGGTGACGCTGCGGCTACCCGAAAGCCTCAGGACAGCGGTCGACGCGGCCGCCCGCGGCGCCGGCCTTTCGGTCAACGCCTGGTTGGTGCGCGCCGTCAGCGGTGCCCTCGGCGCGGACGCACGACCGACCCGTGGGGGCTCGCACAACGACTCCGACAAGAACTTCAGCGGCTGGGTCCGCTGAGCCAACAACCGCTCAACCATCAACAACAGAGGAGATAACGATGTCCACGTTCCAGACACCCAAGCCCATCACGGCCGTCGTCGAGGTCGTCGCCGGAACGGTCCGCCTCGCCGCGACCGAGCGCGACGACACGACCGTCGACGTCCAGCCCCGAGATCCGAACAAGGCCTCGGACGTCCGGATCGCCGAGCAGACGCGCGTCGACTTCAACAACGGCACGCTGAAGGTCACGGCGGGAAGGCGATTCATGGATTTGAGCCGCGGTGGCGCGGTCGACGTCCACATCGCGTTGCCATCGGGGTCGAGGCTGGACGCATCGTCTGCCTCCGCAGACGTGTACGTCGACGGCACTCTCGCCGACTGCAAGCTGGCGACGGCGAGCGGACACATGGTGGTGGGCACCGTCACCGGAAGCGTCAAGGCGGACAGCGCATCCGGCGACATCGACGTGACCGACGTGCTGGGATCGGCGTCGATCTCGACGGCCTCCGGCAACACCAGGATCGGTGAACTCCACGGCGATCTGTTGTTCCAGGCGGCCAGCGGATCGCTCGTGGTCGGTGAGCTACGAGGAGATGCGAAGTCGCGGACGGCTTCCGGCTCCGTCACCATCACCACGGCGATCAACGGCGGCCTCTCGACACAGTCCAGCAGCGGCGAGGTCCGCATCGGCATCGCCGAGGGCACCGCGGCCCAACTGGATCTGCAGACCCGGTCAGGCAGCGTCAGCAATGCCCTCGAATCGGCCGATGGTCCCGCCGACGGCGACGAAACCCTGCGGGTGCATGCCCGCACGGCTTCCGGGGACATCGCCGTGCGCCGGTCGACCGCCGCTTGACCCTGCGGTAGGGGGAGACTTCAGACTGGTCGCATGCCAGCTGACGTGTTGTCGATCGGTGACTTCTCCCGCATGACGCAGTTGACCGTCAAGACACTGCGGCACTACCACGACGTCGGGCTGGTCGAACCGCACCACGTCGACCCGGCCACCGGCTATCGCTACTACTCGCACGATCAGGTCCGCACCGCGCAGGTGGTGCGCAGGCTGCGCGGCCTCGACATGCCGATCCCCGACGTGCGCGCGGTACTGGCCGCCGACCCCGACGACCGCAACGCCATGATCAGTGCCCACCTGGGCCGCCTGGAGGCTCGGCTGGCCGAGACCCGCAGCGCCGTCAAGGCATTGCGCGACATCCTCGACCGGCCGGCTGCCGCGACCGCACTCGAACACCGCAGTGTGCCCACCGTGCCATCGATCGCGGTGCACGCCGACGTCGAGCGCGACGACCTGCTCGCCTGGTGGCAGGGCGCGATCACCGAATTGCATGACGTGGTGCGCGAGCAAGGCTTGGCCGTGACCGGTCCTCCGTGCGGGATGTTCGGGTTCGACGTCTTCGCCAGCGACCGTGGCCCCGTCACGATGTTCATCCCCGTCGAAGGCGACGTCCAGCCGGTGGGAAGGGCGAGCGAATTCACCGCGCCAGCAGCAGAACTCGTCGTGGTGCGCCACCGCGGTCCGCACGACGACGTCGACCTCGCCTACGGCGCGCTCGGCGAGTACGCGACCCGACACGAGATCAGCGTCGATGGCCCGTTGCGCGAGTACTACCCGCGATTCGTCTGGGACACCGACGACTCGTCGCAGTGGGAGACCGACCTGTGCTGGCCCATCTTCCGGTCCGACCGCGGAGGACCGGCGTGATCTCGCTCGATGGCCGCCGCGCCGTGGTTACCGGCGGCAGCAAGGGGGCAGGCGCCGCCGTGGTGGCCCGGTTGCGGGCGGCCGGGGCGGAGACGACCGTCGTCGCACGCCACCAACCCGACGATGCCGACGACTTCGTCGCGGCCGACATCACCACCCGTGACGGCGCCGACACGGTCGCCGATCACGTGGCCAGCCTGGGCGGTGCACACATCCTGGTGCACGTCGCTGGTGGATCAGCCGCGCCCGCAGGCGGCTTCGCGACGCTCACAGACGAGCATTGGCTCGACGAGCTGCAACTCAACCTGCTCGGCGCGGTCCGGCTCGATCGTGCCCTGGTGCCCGCCATGATCGAGGCCGGGTCTGGCGCGATCGTGCACGTCGGATCCATCCAGAGCCGGATGCCGTTGCACGACGGTACCCTCGGCTACGCCGCGGCCAAGGCGGCACTGCGCGCGTACAGCAAGGGCCTGGCCAACGAGCTGGCGCCGAAGGGGATTCGAGTCAACACCGTCTCACCCGGTTTCATCCAAACCAGCGCGGCCGACGATCTCGTCGAGCGGATCGCCGCCGCGGGAGGCACCGACGAGGCGACCGCGCTGGGGGCGCTGATGGACTCGCTCGGCGGAATTCCCCTTGGCCGCCCGGCCCGACCGGAGGAGATCGCCGAGGTGATCGGCTTCCTGGTGTCCGACGCCGCCTCGTCAGTGGTGGGCGCGGACATCGTCGTCGACGGCGGCACCGTCGCGACGGTCTGACGGCTACGCCGGATCGAACCGGAACACCGCAAGTCGTCCCGCCAACTCCTCGAATTCGTCGGGCGTGCCGTCCACGACCAGCCCGCTGCGCTTGGCGAACCCGACGCCGACCGGGACCCTGACCGCGAATGCCCGTAGTACAGGCCGGGATTCGTCGGCGGACAGGGCCACGATCCTGACCCGACGCGACCGGCGCCCCCTGGTGAGCGTGCCCAGCCCCGCCGCGCGGGCGTTGGCCGCCCAGTCGGCGCCGGGATAGCCCGCCACGGTGTACAGAGCGCCGTCGTGGTCGAACGGCGTCATCGGCGTACTGCGCGGCTGGCCGGACTTGCGGCCCGGCACCGTCAGCACCATCGCGGGCCCGGTGGGCACGCCGAGTCGCTGCATGGCGATCATCAGCTTGTTCATCGGCTTCAGCCAGCGGGGCGGCTTTGATTCGGACATGTCCTGTCTCCCTTGCTAATCCGTGAACCGGCTGCGGTGATCGGCCACCCACTGGCCGAACGAGGTAGCGGGCCGGTCGAGGATCTTCTCCACGTCATGGGTCACCAACGCAGGCCGGTCGACCGTCTCTGCCAGTAGCGCCATGTACGCATCGGCGAAGTCGGCCCCGAAGCCGATGCTGATGAAGCGCTGCCTGACCAGTTCCGGCGGCACCTCCTGATAGCGCAGCGGACGGCCCAGCACGGTGCTGATGGCCTCGACGAGCTCGACGTTGGTGAGGGCCTCCGGTCCGGTCAGCGGCACCCGCCTGCCGACGAGGTCGTCGGTCAGTAGGGCGTGGGCGGCGACGGCGGCGATGTCGGGGTCGGCGATCACCGCGGTGGAGGCCGACGCATACGGGCCCCCGACCACGTCGCCAGCCCGGATCTGCGGCGCCCACATGCCTGCGAAGTTGGTGGCAAACACGGTGGGCCGCAGGCTAACCCATTCCAGACCCGACTCGGCGGCGAGCTGGTCGACCTCCTTGTTGCGGTCGCCGCGGAAGCGGGACGGCTGGCGGGAGAACTCGTCGTCGGCATTGATGGCGGACAGCGCGATCAGTCGGGTCACGCCCGCGGTCCGCGCCGCGTCCACGGTTGCGGCCAACTCCTCTCCGAGCGCGCGCGAGTTGAGGAACACGGCGTCGGCGCCTGCCAAGGCGGCGATCGCGGAGTCGAACGTCGTGACGCCGTGAGGGAAGCCCGCGTCGGGTTGGCGGGTGATGGCCCTGACCTCGACCCCGGCTTCTGCGAGTTCGGTGACGAGCGGTCGGCCGACGTTTCCGGTTGCTCCGGTGACGACGACGACTCTTGATACCTCGGACATGGTTCGCTCCTTGAACCTGGTGATGGACATCTGCAATCAAGGACGGGCGGTGGCGGCGAAAAGTTACGAACCGCGGGCTGTAACTTTTCGGGCCGCTGGTTCGTCGTACATGCATGAGCGATGTCTCCAGCACAGACCGCGACATCACCGCAGCGTGGCGGGACCACCGGCCCTACTTGGTGAACCTCGCCTACCAGATGCTTGGCGACGTCGGCGAAGCCGAGGACGTCGCGCAGGAGGCGTTCCTGCGGCTGTCCCGCGCCGACCCGGCCACCATTGACGACCTCCGCGGCTGGTTGACCGTCGTCGCCGGACGGCTGTGCCTGGATCAACTCCGATCGGCACGGGTCCGGCTCGAGACGGTGCTACGGCCCGAACACGACGTTCCCGACGGACATGATCCCGCCGACCGCGTCACCCTCGACGACGAGGTGCACGGCGCACTGCTGGAGGTGCTGCAGCGGCTCACCCCGGGGGAGCGGGTGGCGTTCGTGCTGCACGACGTTTTCGCCGTTCCGTTCGACGAGATCGCCGAGACGGTCGGCAGACCGGCGGGTACGTGCCGACAACTGGCCCGCCGCGCCCGTGGCAAGTTCGCCGACGCCGCGCCGCACGCGGCCGACGTCGTGCGGACCGATCACCGACGCGTCACCAGCACCTTCATCACCGCATGCGCGAACGGTGACGTCGAGACGCTGGCCTCAGTTCTCGATCCCACGGTGTGGGGCGTCGGCACGGTGCTCGGCGATCCCGCTCTGCCGCAACAGGTCAACCACGGGCCGCAGGCGGTTGCGACAAATCTGATGCGTTATCTGGGTCCTGGTGCGACGGTCGTCGGAGGTCCTGCCGGAGAGCCAGTGCTTCTGGCGTTCGACAAGGGGCGGCTGTTCGCCGTCGTGGTGCTGACCATCCGCGACGAGTTGGTGATGAAGATCGAGGCCACTGCCGATCCGTCGGCCCGTCACCCGTAGGTGAACGAAAACGCCTGAAGCCCCTTGCCGAGGCCGATGTCGAGGTGACCGACCCCGGTGGCTTCGTCCGCGACGATCTGGCGCGTGTTCGGCGGACCGCTGACCGGGATCACGGTGCTCTTGCCATCGCGGGTGACGGTCACGTTGCCGGTTCCACCGACCAACAGAAAGACGTCGCGGGCGTGGTAGTTCAGGGCGATGGCGGCGCCGTCCGCTGCGGCGGTGGCGCCCTGGTAGTCCAGCGCCCAGCGGCCCTTCAACGCGAACGAGTCGTCGGCGAGCCGGTCGGGAAGTTCGAAGGTGGCCTCGCCCTGGTCGTACACGCCGGCACCGCCGTAGTTCGACACGTTGCCGACGCTGAGGTAGGTCTCTGGGGTGAGCGCCGAGGTCGGAGTCGTGTCGGCCTCGCCGGTGGCGGGCGGTAGGTCGACGCCCTTCTTGGCCTCCGAAAGCAGTTGCCGGATGAGGCTTTCCGTCACGTCGTAGTCGCCCTCCCCGAACTTGACGTGCCGGATGTTGCCGTTGGCGTCGACGAGGTATTCGGCAGGCCAGTAGCGGTTGCGGTAGGTGGTCCACGTGGACAGGTTGTTGTCCATGGCGATCGGGTAGTGGATGTTCAGGTCGGCGGCGCCGCTGGCGACGTTGGTGTCGACCTTCTCGAAGCCGTACTCGGGGGAGTGCACCCCGATGACCTCGAATCCCTTGTCCTTGTACGCGTCGTACCACCCGGTGACGTGCGGGATGGCGCGTTGGCAGTTGATGCACGAATACGCCCAGAAGTCGATGAGAACCACCTTGCCGCGCAACGACTTCAGGTCGATCGGCGCACCGCCGGGCGTGTTGAGCCACTTGGTGATGCCCTTGATGTCGGGCGCGGTGCCGCAGTCGACGAGGTCGCTCACTCCTTCTGGGCAGTCCGACAGCCCGGCGTTCTGCTCGTTGGCCAGACCACCCAGGTTCAGATTCTGGATCTGCTCCTCGCCGCCTGCCCTCTCTTGCAATGCGCTGGTGTAGTCGGGGATGGCGCGCTGCAACACGGCGGGCAGGTTGAAGGCGAGCGCAACGGCGAGAAGGATCGTCACCACGCCTGCGGCGATGCGGATTTGGCGCTGGCGGCTTCGAAAGGCGGCCACGCGTTCGGCAACCCGGCGGCCGGCGATGGCGAAGAACAGCAGTGGCAGTGCGGCGCCGACCGCGAAGGACAGGGTCAGCGCCACCGTGGTCAATCCGATGGTGCCGGTCGCCCCCGCGACGACGATCGCCGCCAATACCGGACCCGCACACGGCACGTACAGGACGCCGAGCGCGAGACCGAGTCCGAAACCGTTGCGGCCGCTGCCGAACTGCTTCTGCGGAAGCTTGGAGAACGGTTTCTCGAGCAGCGCGTCGAAGCGCGGGAAGATCAATCCGAGACCGATCGCCACCAGCGCGACGAGCGCCACCCAGCGCACGGTGTCCTGGGGCAGGTGCAGAAGCGACAACAGCGCCGAACCGAGCAGGGTGGCGACGCCGAAGCTCAGAACCAGACCTGCGATCACCAGATAGGGCCGCAGGGTCTGCGACCGCGTGGGCCGCACCTCGGTCGCGACCGCGCCATCGCCGGCGGCGTCGCGGACGCTCTGGGTGCCCGAGAAGAAGATGACCGGCAACACCGGCAGGATGCACGGGGAGATTCCCGTGATCAGCCCGCCGACGAAGCCGATGAGGATCAGTGTGGTCATGCCTGGTATTC
Organism: Mycobacterium sp.; assembly: GCA_025963195.1. GTDB lineage: Bacteria > Actinomycetota > Actinomycetes > Mycobacteriales > Mycobacteriaceae > Mycobacterium. The sequence continues at coordinate 7,400 of JAOPVF010000541.1, forward strand.
GCCGCCGATGGTCCGTTGGATTGGGGTCGTGAGACCTCAAAAGCCGTGTTCTGGAATGAAATTCGAGGTTACCTGCGGACGTGACGAGGCGGCCCGGGACGAGCCGGACCGCCTCGGTTCTGTCAGTGTTTCGTCACATCGCAGGCGTTGCCGGGGGCATCAGCACGGTGTCGACCATGTAGACCGTCGCGTTGGCGGTCTTGACGCCGCCGCACACCAGCCCGGAATCGTCGAACTTCAGCGCCTCACCCGCGCCGGTCACGGTGACCTCGCCACCCTCGACCGTCGCGTGCCTGCCTGCGACCTGCGCGGGGCTCAGCCGGCCGGGGATCACGTGGTAGGTCAGGATGCCGTTCAGCAAGGGGACGTCGGTCTTGAGCTTCTCCAGCGTCGCGGCGTCGACCTTGGCGAATGCGTCGTCCGTCGGAGCGATCACGGTGAACTCGCCGCCGTTGAGGGTGTCGACGAGGTTCACACCGGGATTGAGCTTGCCGGAGACGGCGGCGGTGAGCGTCTTGAGCATCGGGTTGTTCGATGCTGCAGTGGCGACCGGGTCCATCGCCATGCCAGAGACCGAACCCGCTCCGCTGGGCACCTGCTCGGCGTATGCGGCGCAGCTCGTGCCGACGAGGTCAGCGGCGGGATCGGCCATCGCGGTGGGCGACGGCGCTGCAGGGGAGGTCATCGCCGCGCTCGACGAGCTGGCAGCACTACTGGAGGCTTCCGGTTTGGAATCGCTGGAACAGGCGGATACGCCGATGAGCGCGACCGCGCTCAGGCCTGCCGCGGCGATCTTCTTGCGCTGAACTGCATTCATCTTCGTCCCCATTTCGATGTTGATGGACGACGCGTGCCGTCGCCCGTGACGCCAGGCATTCGGGGTGACGCGGGTCACGGATGGCGTCAGTGGCGGCACGTCATGTTTGGGTCACATTTGCGCGCATGCGGACTCGGACTCGTTGATGAGGGCATTCGCGCGGCACAATGGGTTAGTGAGCACCGGTGGGCAGGAGCGAAGCGACCGGGCGACGAGCCGTGTCCGCGTCCTGGTGCTGGGTAGCACCGGTTCCATCGGTACCCAGGCGCTCGACGTCATCGCCGCCAATCCCGACCGATTCCAGGTCGTCGGGCTGGCGGCAGGCGGCGGCAACGCCGACCTGCTCGATCGCCAACGCGCCGAGACCGGCGTCACCAACGTCGCGGTCGCCGATCCGGCGGCGGCCGCCCGGATCGGGAACGTGACGTACGCGGGCCCCGACGCCGTCACCCAGCTGGTGGAGGACACCGAGGCCGACGTCGTGCTCAACGCCCTGGTGGGGGCACTCGGCCTGCGTCCAACGCTGGCCGCATTGCGGTCAGGTGCCCGGCTGGCGCTGGCCAACAAGGAGTCGCTGGTCGCGGGCGGTCCTCTGGTCCTCAAGGCCGCAGCACCGGGACAGATCGTGCCCGTCGACTCCGAGCACTCGGCGATGGCGCAGTGCCTGCGCGGTGGCACGCCCGACGAAGTGGCCAAGATCGTGCTGACGGCATCGGGCGGACCGTTCCGGGGTTGGGCGGCGGCCGACCTCGAGCACGTCACCCCCGAACAGGCAGGCGCCCATCCCACCTGGTCGATGGGGCCGATGAACACGCTGAACTCGGCGTCACTGGTCAACAAGGGCCTCGAACTGATCGAGACGCATCTGCTGTTCGGCATCGACTACGACCGCATCGACGTGGTCGTACATCCGCAGTCGATCGTGCACTCGATGGTCACCTTCACCGACGGCTCCACCATCGCCCAGGCCAGCCCGCCGGACATGAAACTGCCCATCGCGCTGGCGCTGGGCTGGCCCGCCCGGGTGGAGGGAGCGGCCACGGCATGTGACTTCACGACGGCCTCGACCTGGGAATTCGAGCCCTTGGACGACGCCGTCTTCCCCGCGGTCGCGCTGGCCAGGCACGCCGGACGCCGAGGTGGCTGCCTGACCGCGGTCTACAACGCAGCCAACGAAGAGGCGGCAGCGGCGTTCCTGGAAGGCCGCATCCGGTTCCCGGCCATCGTCCGAACCGTGAGCGACGTCCTGCACGCCGCAGACCAGTGGGCTGCCGAACCAGCTACCGTGGAAGACGTACTCGCCGCGCAGGACTGGGCCCGGTCCAAGGCAAGAGCCGCGCTGACGAGGTCCGCACAGGAGGTTGTACCCACCAGATGATGTTCGTGATCGGCATCGTGCTCTTCGCGCTGGCCATTCTGCTGTCGGTGGCTCTGCACGAGTGCGGGCACATGTGGGTAGCGCGAGCCACCGGAATGAAGGTGCGCCGCTACTTCGTCGGCTTCGGTCCCACCGTGTGGTCGACCAAGCGGCCCAACAAGCTCGGCTACACCGAGTACGGGGTCAAGGCCCTCCCGCTCGGCGGCTTCTGTGACATCGCGGGCATGACGTCGGTCGACGAGATCGCGCCCGAGGACCGCCAGTACGCCATGTACCGGCAGAAGGTGTGGAAGCGCGTCGCGGTGCTGTTCGCCGGGCCCGCGATGAACTTCATCATCGGCCTGGTGCTGCTCTACGGCATCGCCGTGACCTGGGGGCTGCCGAACATCCATCCACCCACCACGGCAATCGTCGGCGAAACCGCTTGTGTTGCAGCCGACATCAGCAACGGCAAACCGGGCAAGTGCACCGGGCCAGGGCCTGCGGCGAACGCAGGCATCAAGCCGAGCGACACCGTGGTCAAGGTCGGCGGCACCGACGTGAAGACCTTCGACGAGCTGGTGGCCGCCGTACGCAAGGCCGGCGGTCCGACGCCGTTCGTCGTGCAGCGCAACGAAGAAGGTCAGGTCCGCGAGTTCACCACCGTCGTCAACGTCGAGCGCACCGAGCGGTGGGTGAAGAAGGGCGACACGAGCCCGACCACCATCGGCGCCATCGGCGTCGCGCCCGCCGAGTTCGGGCCCACCCAGTACAACCCGCTGTCGGCAGTGCCCGCGACGTTCGCCTTCACCGGCGATCTGGCCGTCGAGATCGGCAAGTCACTGGTGAAGATCCCCACCAAGGTCGGCGCGCTGATCCATTCGATTGGCGGAGGTGAACGCGACCCGGAGACGCCCATCAGCGTGGTCGGCGCCAGCATCATTGGTGGTGACACGGTCGACCACGGGCTGTGGGTGGCGTTCTGGTTCTTCCTGGCCCAGCTGAACTTCGTGCTCGGCGCGATCAACCTGGTCCCGCTGCTGCCCTTCGACGGCGGCCACATCGCGATCGCGGTGTACGAGAAGATCCGCAATATGATCCGGTCCGCCCGCCGCCTCACCGCGGCGGGGCCGGTGAACTACCTCAAGCTGATGGTCCCCACCTACGTCGTGCTGGTCGTGGTGGTCGGCTACATGCTTCTGACCGTGACCGCCGACCTGGTCAACCCCATCAGACTCTTCCAGTAGGAGATGCCATGACCACCGCCATCGGGCTCGGTATGCCAGCACCGCCCGCGCCCACCCTGGCCCCGCGGCGCAAGACTCGCCAGCTGATGGTCCGCGACGTCGGCGTCGGCAGCGACTACCCGATCGCCGTGCAGTCGATGTGCACCACCAAGACCCACGACGTCAACTCCACGCTGCAGCAGATCGCCGAACTGACCGCATCGGGGTGTGACATCGTCCGCGTGGCGTGTCCCCGTCAGGAAGACGCCGACGCGCTGCCCGAGATCGCCAGGAAGGCGAACATCCCGGTCATCGCCGACATCCACTTCCAGCCCAAGTACATCTTCGCCGCCATCGACGCCGGATGTGCCGCGGTGCGCGTAAACCCCGGCAACATCAGAGAATTCGACGGCCGCGTCAAGGAAGTGGCCAAGGCCGCAGGCGACGCTGGCATCCCGATCCGCATCGGCGTCAATGCAGGTTCGCTCGATGCGCGGATGATGAAGAAGTACGGCAAGGCCACCCCGGAAGCCCTCGTCGAGTCGGCGCTGTGGGAGGCCTCGCTCTTCGAGGAGCACGGCTTCGGCGACATCAAGATCAGCGTCAAGCACAACGACCCCGTCGTCATGGTCGCCGCATACGAACAGCTGGCCGCGCAGTGCGATTACCCACTGCACCTCGGCGTCACCGAGGCCGGCCCGGCATTCCAGGGCACCATCAAGTCGGCCGTCGCATTTGGTGCGTTGCTGTCCAAGGGCATCGGCGACACCATCCGGGTATCGCTGTCTGCGCCGCCGGTCGAGGAGATCAAGGTCGGCAACCAGATCCTGGAATCGCTCAACCTGCGCCCGCGCGGCCTGGAGATCGTGTCCTGCCCGTCATGCGGGCGCGCCCAGGTCGACGTCTACACCCTGGCCAACGCCGTATCCGCCGGGCTGGACGGCCTGGACTTCCCGCTGCGCGTCGCCGTGATGGGCTGCGTCGTCAACGGGCCTGGCGAGGCTCGTGAGGCCGACCTGGGCGTCGCGTCCGGAAACGGCAAGGGGCAGATCTTCGTTCGCGGCGAGGTCATCAAGACCGTGCCGGAGTCGCAGATCGTCGAGACGCTGATCGAAGAGGCGATGCGAATTGCGCAAGAACGCTCTCCAGATGATGCGAGCGGTTCTCCCGTTGTGACCGTAAGCTGAGCCTTGGCCCTGTGAGCGGGGTCACCCGCGCCGGGTTTTGTAGTTGGAATTTGTAGTTGGAAAGAAGCACCATGTCGGCCCCACCGCTGTTCCGCCTCGCCGATGAGCGTCGGGTGACGGTCGTCCGCGATGCCGCCATGGTTTGCAGGGTGCTCGACGACGATCCGGTCGGTACCTGCATGGTGGCCTCGAGGGTCGCCGATCATGGCGTCGAGCCGACCGCCATCGGGGGAGAGCTCTGGACGCGGCGCCGCCCCGGCGAATCGCTCTGCTACGCAGGGCCCAATCTCATTCCGCTGCGCGGTGAGACCTCAGACCTGAACGCCTTCGCCGACAAGGCGATGAGCACCACGCGCCGTTGTTCGTCGCTCGTCGGCCGCGCCGAGTTGGTGTTGCCGATGTGGCGCCGCCTCGAGCACGCCTGGGGCCCTGCACGCGACGTGCGCGAGCACCAGCCGTTGATGGCGCTCGACGGCCCCGCGCAATGCCCGATCGATCCCGCGGTCCGTCCTGTCCGGATCGAGGAGCTCGACGCCTATCTGGTGGCCGCCGTCGACATGTTCATCGGCGAGGTCGGCGTCGATCCGCGGCTCGGGGACGGTGGCCGCGGTTACCGGCGGCGCGTCGCCGCGCTGATCGCCGCGGGCAGGGCATGGGCGCGCTTCGACAGGGGCGAGGTCGTGTTCAAGGCGGAGGTCGGCTCGCAATCGCCCGCGGTCGGCCAGATCCAGGGCGTTTGGGTGCATCCCGACTGGCGTGGCCGTGGCCTCGGTGCAGCGGGCACCGCCACGCTCGCCGCCGCCGTCGTGCGCAGCGGCCGCACCGCCAGCCTGTACGTCAACGGCTTCAACACCGTCGCGCGGGCCACCTACGCCCGCATCGGATTCCGCCAGGTCGGCACGTTCGCCACGGTCCTGCTCGACTGATTCTTACGAACTAATCACGGTTCGATCTCGGTGCGCCTCACGCCGAACGGGCAGTCACACTAATAACATTTGCCCCAATGGCAACGCGAACCTCATCTGCATCACGGGTCGCCGGTCTGCTGACGGTGACCATCCTCGTCGGCGCGGCCGGAGCGCTGACCTCCTGCACCCCGAAGCCCAACGGCCCAGAACCCGTCGCTGCGGCGTTCTTCGCCGCGCTCGCGGCAGGCAATACCAGCGCCGCCGCCGACCTCAGCGACAAGCCCACCGAAGCCAGGGCCGCTTTGACCGACGCCTGGTCCGGACTGCAGGCCACCGGCCTCGACGCGGTGATCCTGAGCTCGAAGTACGCGCAGGACACCGGCAGCGTGACATACCGGTACACCTGGCATCTTCCGAAGAACCGCACCTGGACATACGACGGACAGCTCAACATGCTGCGCGACGAGGGCCGCTGGGAAGTCCGTTGGAGCGCAACGGGTTTGCATCCAAATCTGGGCGAGCATCAGACCTTCGCACTGCGCGCAGACGCACCGCCGCGAGCCTCCGTCAACGAGCGCGGTGGCACCGACGTCTTGGTCCCCGGCTACCTGTACCACTACGCGTTGGATGCCAAGGCTGCGAAGCTCGGCGGCGGCGGTCTGATGGCGACCGCGGTCGCAGTGGCCGACGCGTTGCGTCCCTTCGACCCCACGATCGATGCCCAAACCCTCGCCGAGCAGGCCAGTTCGTCGGAGAAGCCGCTCGATTTGATCACGCTGCGGCAATCCGACCGCGATCAGGTGGCGGCCGCGATCGGCAACCGGCAAGGGGTGGTCATCACTCCGCAGGCCGAACTGCTGCCCACCGACGATCGCTTCGCTCCCGCGATCATCGACCAGGTGAAGAAGTCGGTGGCCAACGAACTCGACGGCGACGCGGGCTGGCGCGTGGAAAGCGTGAACCAGAACGGTGCCGAGGTCGACGTGCTCAACGAGGTGCCGGGAGCGCCTGCGCCGTCGGTGACCATCAGTCTTGATCGCGCCGTGCAGGATTCGGCGCAGGACGCCGTCAACATGGTCGGCCGCAAGGCCATGATCGTGGCGCTCAAGCCGTCCACCGGAGAGATCCTGGCGGTCGCGCAGAACGCGGCAGCCGATGCCGACGGACCCACCGCCACCACGGGGCTGTACCCGCCGGGGTCGACCTTCAAGATCGTCACGGCGGGGGCGGCCCTCGATCGCGACATGGCGACCCCCAACACGCTGCTTGGCTGCCCCGGCCACATGGACATCGGCCAGCGCACGATCCCGAACTACGGCGGCTTCGACCTCGGCACCGTGCCGATGTCGAGGGCCTTCGCGAGTTCGTGCAACACCACCTTCGCCGAGCTGGCGAGCAGGATGCCGCCGAAGGGCCTGACCACGGCTGCCGCGCAGTACGGCATCGGCACCGACTACGTGGTCGACGGCATCACCACCGTGACCGGATCGGTGCCGCCGACGGTGAACCTCACCGAGCGCACGGAGGATGGCTTCGGTCAGGGCAGGGTGCTGGTCAGCCCATTCGGCATGGCGTTGGCCGCCGCGACCGTCGCTGCGGGGAAAACCCCTGTGCCGCAACTCATCGAAGGCCGTCAGACCCAGGTGACGGGCGACGCCACGCCCATCTCGCCGAAGATGCTCGACGGCCTGCGCCCCATGATGCAGCTGGTGGTGACCAACGGCACCGCGACCGATCTGAAGGGGACGGGCGACGTGCGGGGCAAGACCGGTGAGGCGGAATTCAACGGTGGCTCGCACGCCTGGTTCGCCGGCTACCGGGGTGACCTGGCCTTCGCCGCACTGATCGTCGGGGGCGGAAGCTCTGAGTACGCGGTGCGGATGCGCAAGGACATGCTCAACGGATTGCCCCCCGACTACCTGGCCTGAGTAGCCTGTCCCTTGGAAGGGGCACCGCTAATGTCCATTAATAATTTTGGGACCGGCGCGAACGGCGAAGTGGCGGCGCTGCGCATCTCGGACGCCGACCGCAACGGCACCCTGCGCCGGCTGCACAACGCCGTGGCGCTGGGGCTCATCGACATCGACGAGTTCGAGGAACGCTCGGGCGCGGTATCGCTGGCGCGGCTGCACTCCGAGCTGGCTGCGCTGGTCGAGGATCTGCCGGGACCCGGCGCGATCGTCACGACTGCGACCGACCGGGTGGAGCTGCGGGGCGTACTCGGATCGCTGAAGCGTCAAGGGGAGTGGGTGGTCCCCACCCGGCTGGCGTTGGTCCGGCGGATGGGATCGATCGACCTGGACCTGACGAAGGCGCGCTTCGCGGGGCCGATCGTCGTGATCGAGTTGGACGTCAAGTTCGGTTCCGTCGACATCCGGCTGCCCGAGGGCGCGAGCGCGTCGATCGACGACCTCGAGGTGATCGTCGGCAGTGCGCGCGATCACCGCAAGGACGCGCCGGCCGACGGTTCGCCGCACGTCATCCTGACCGGGCGCAGCGTCTGCGGGTCCATCGACGTCCGCGGGCCGCGCCGCGCGATGATGAACCGGTTCCGTCGCGGCTGACGAAGCCGTGTTGGTTACGCTGGCATGATGCCCGTTCGCACCGCCCTCCGTTCCGGAGACCTGTCGCCGACGCTGCCGGTACCGAAGTCGATCGCCCGCCCGGAATACGCGTGGAAGGCGACCGCGAACGAAGGCAGTGAGCCCTGGGTGCAGACGCCGGAAGTGATCGAGAAGATGCGGCTGGCCGGCCGCATCGCGGCGAACGCGCTTGCCGAGGCGGGCAAGGCCGTGGCGCCCGGCGTGACCACCGATCACCTCGACCGGATCGCCCACGAGTACTTGGTCGACCACGGCGCCTACCCGTCCACGCTGGGCTACAAGGGCTTCCCCAAGTCGTGCTGCACTTCGCTCAACGAGGTCATCTGCCACGGCATCCCCGACTCGACGGTGGTGCAGGACGGCGACATCGTCAACATCGACGTCACGGCCTACGTCGACGGCGTGCACGGCGACACCAACGCGACCTTCCTCGCCGGTGACGTCAGCGATGAGCACCGGCTTCTCGTCGAGCGCACCCACGAGGCGACGATGCGCTCGATCAAGGCCGTCAAACCGGGACGCTCGCTGTCGGTCGTCGGACGGGTGATCGAGGCCTACGCGAACCGGTTCGGCTACAACGTCGTTCGCGACTTCACGGGCCACGGCATCGGCACCACCTTCCACAACGGATTGGTGGTGCTGCACTACGACCAGCCCGCCGTCGAGACCACCATCGAGCCAGGCATGACGTTCACCATCGAGCCGATGATCAACTTGGGCGCGTTGGACTACGAGATCTGGGACGACGGCTGGACCGTTGCCACCGTCGACAAGAAGTGGACGGCGCAGTTCGAGCACACGCTGGTGGTCACCGACGACGGCGCCGAGATCCTGACTCTGGCCGACTGAGCGCGACCGTGCGATTTCATGCGCGACCCGCCGCATCTGGCGTATGAATCCGCACTCTGGCGGCGCGCTGCTGGTCGCAGGCACTACGTCGGACGCAGGCAAGTCGATGGTGGTCGCCGGGTTGTGTCGCCTGCTGTCCCGCAAGGGCATTCACGTCGCGCCGTTCAAGGCGCAAAACATGTCCAACAACTCGGCGGTCACCGCCGACGGCGGCGAGATTGGCCGCGCACAGGCCATGCAGGCCCGCGCCGCGGGCCTGGCACCCAGCGTGCGGTTCAACCCGATCCTGCTCAAGCCAAGCGGTGACCGCACGTCGCAGCTGGTGGTCCGCGGCAAGGTCGCCGGATCGGTCGGCGCGGCCGACTACTTCCAGCACCGGGCCGAACTGGCCTCGGTAGTGGCCGACGAACTCGCCTCGCTACGAAGCGAATTCGACGCGGTGATCTGTGAGGGCGCGGGCTCGCCCGCCGAGATCAATCTGCGGGCGACCGATCTGGCCAACATGGGCCTGGCGCGGGCAGCCGACCTGCCCGTCGTCCTGGTCGGCGACATCGATCGCGGTGGGCTGCTCGCGCACCTGTTCGGCACCGTCGCCGTGCTCGAACCCGACGACCAGCGCCTGATCGCCGGATTCGTCGTCAACAAGTTCCGCGGCGATTCCACCCTGCTGGCACCGGGACTCGACCAGCTGCATCGAATGACCGGCAGGCCGACCTACGGCGTCATCCCGTACAGCGACGGCCTGTGGTTGGACGCCGAGGACTCGCTGTCCGTGCGCGCGCATCACGCGGTGGGGCAGGCCCGACCACCGCGCGGCACCGAGTGGCTGCGGGTGGCGGCGGTCCGGCTTCCGCGCATCTCGAACTCCACCGACGTCGAGGCGCTGGCCTGCGAGCC
>JAOPVF010000563.1 GCA_025963195.1 Mycobacterium sp.
GTTCGGTGACGAGCCGCTTCATGGAGCCTCGCGCCACCAGGCGGTTGTAGAGGCCCTTGTCGAGCCGGACGTCGGAGTACTGCAGGTCCACCAGGTGCAGGCGGGGCGCCGACCAGCCCAGGTTCTCCCTGCGCCGGAACCCCTCGAGCAGCCGCAGCTTGGCCGGCCAGTCGAGGATCTCGGCGCACTCCATCGGGTCACGCTCGAGCAGGTCGAGCACTTCCGCCCATGTCTCGACGACCCTGGTGGCAGAGGGGTCCGGGTCACGGCTGTCGACGAGCTTGGCCACCCGGTCGAGGTAGATGCGTTGCAGCGCAAGCGCGGTCAGCTCACGTCCGTCGGCCAGGGCCACCGTCGCCCGCAGGGACGGATCCCGGCTCACCACGTGAACGGCGTGCACCGGCCTGGCCAGTGCCAGATCCGCGAGGTCGAAACCCTCCTCGATGAGGTCGAGCACCAGGGCCGTGGTGCCCACCTTGAGGTAGGTCGACGTCTCCGCGAGATTGGCATCGCCGATGATGACGTGCAGTCGGCGGTACTTGTCGGCGTCGGCGTGCGGCTCGTCGCGGGTGTTGATGATGCCGCGCTTGAGCGTGGTCTCGAGGCCGACCTCGACCTCGATGTAGTCCGCGCGCTGCGTCAGCTGGAATCCGGGTTCGTCGCCTGCGGGGCCGATGCCGACCCGTCCGGATCCGGTGATCACCTGGCGCGACACCAGGAACGGCGTCAGGCCGGCGATGATCGACGAGAACGGCGTCTGCCGCGACATCAGGTAGTTCTCGTGCGTCCCGTAGGAGGCGCCCTTGCCGTCGACGTTGTTCTTGTACAGCTGCAACTTGACCGCGCCGGGCACGCTGGCGACGTGGCGCGCCGCGGCCTCCATGACGCGTTCCCCCGCCTTGTCCCAGATTACGGCGTCGATCGGGTCGGTGACCTCGGGCGCGGAGTACTCGGGGTGGGCGTGGTCGACGTAGAGGCGCGCCCCGTTGGTGAGGATCATGTTGGCCGCGCCGACCTCGTCGGCGTCGACGACCGGCGGCGGGCCCGTCGCCCGGCTCAGGTCGAATCCGCGGGCGTCACGTAGCGGCGACTCCACCTCGTAGTCCCACCGGGTGCGCTTGGCGCGTTGGATCCCCGCGGCCGCCGCGTAGGCCAGCACGGCTTGGGTCGACGTGAGGATCGGATTTGCGGTCGGGTCGGACGGCGAGGAGATGCCGTACTCGACCTCGGTTCCGATGATCCGTTGCATATGGTCAGCCTAGGCGACGTCGCGCAGTAGCCTGCGACCGTGCCATCCGAGCAGCCCGATGTCGCCGCGCCCCGGTTCGTGGCCGCACTCGGCGCTGCCATGTCCGCGGCGAACTATCCGGTCACGATGGTGCACCGGGTGATGGAGCAGACCGCTCGCGCGTACGGCCTCGACCACGAGTTCCTTGCGCTCCCCAACTATGTGCAGGTCGGCAGCGCCACCGGTGAGGGCATCTACATCGCCAACCCCGATTTCACCGTGCGCTACGACCAGTCCTTCCCTCTGGCCAAGTTGGTGGCGCGAGCACCGTCGGGAACGGTCAGCCCCGCCGACGGAATGGCCGAACTCGACCGAATTCGCAATCTGGAGAAGCGTTTTCCGGTATGGATCACGATCATCGGCTATGCGGTGCAGAGCGTCGGGCTCGCACTGATCCTGCAGCCGACACCGTGGAGTCTGTACGGTGCCGCGATCCTTGGCCTGCTCGTGGGCGGCCTCACCGTGATCGGGCGCCGCATCGAGGCCATCGGCTACATGCTCCCGACCGTGTGCGCGTTCCTGGTCGCACTCATCGTGTTCACCTTCGAGAACCGATGGCACGTCGGGACCGACAGCCTGCGCGCGCTCGCCGCGCCGCTCGCCACCTTCCTGCCCGGCGCGGCCATCACGCTTGCGGTCATCGAGCTGGCCACGCACCACGTGGTGTCGGGCGCCAGCCGATTGGTGGCCGGGTTCATGCAGATCGCTCAGTTGGCGTTCGGCATCCTCATCGCGGCGCAGATCGCGGGCATCGCCGACGCCTACCTCGTCACGACCCAGTTCAACCGCCTTGGCCCGTGGGCCCCGTTCCTCGGGGTGCTGGTGTACGGAGTCGGGATTTTGCTGAACTTCGCTCCCCCTGCGAAGTTCCTGCCATGGATGGTGGTGATGCTCTACGTCGCCTACGGGGGTCAGTGGATCGGCAATGAAGTTCTCGGCAGCTACGCCAGCGGGTTCTGCGGCGGCTTGGCGTTGATCCTGTTCGCGCTGGCGATATCCCACCGCCCCAACACACCGCCGACGATGTCATTGGTGGTGCCCGGCTTCTGGCTGCTGGTCCCCGGGTCACTGGGGTTCATGGGCATCACGCAGCTGCTCGGCACCGACAGTACGGCGGCGGTCACCGGCACGCTGATCTCGATGATGTCCATCGCGATCGGCGTGCAGACGGGACTTCTGCTGTGGCGCGCGGCCATTCAGCTCACGGACTCGCCCGACCGACGTGCCTTTCACGATTGACCGCGAGAACTGGTGGAGGACCGTCGATGACCCCGTCCGAAGTCGCAGCGCGACGCGCTGCCGAGCGCTGGTTCCTCGACCGCGGCCTGCCATCGGTGGTGACGCAGCGCGCCCGGCTGCGGGCGGTGTGGCCCCGGTCGGCGCCGGCGCTGGCGGGTTTCGCGATGATCGCGGTCTGCGTGGCGGCCATCTATCTGCTGACCGGCTCGGCCAGGATCGACGTCGACGGTGAACCCACCGCGAAGGAGTGGGCCGTGCTCGCGATCCTGGTGCTCGCGATACCGCTTGCGGTTCTTGCCGGTTGGCTCGTCGCACGGATGGTGACGAACCGGGCGCAGACGATCAGCGCGGCGGTGTCGGTCGCCGTCGGCGTGTTGTCCTCGGCAATCCAGCGTGACCTCGAGGCGTTCATCGCCACCGCCGTGGTCGTCGCGATCATGTTGGCGCTGACCGCATCCGGCATCGGCTCGGTGCTCGGGTGGGCGGCCAAGCTGACGCTGTCACAGCTGGCGGCGGTGGGCGACCTGCTCGTGGGTGCGCTACCGGTGGTCCTGCTCACCGTGTTGGTGTTCTTCAATGCACCCGTCTGGGCCATGGCCTCGACGATCAGCCGCGAGCGGCTATGGCTGGCGCTGGCGTTCCTGCTCTTGATCGCCGCCACGTTCGTCGTCTCCGGCCTGCTCAAGCGCGTCGAGTCGACGCTGGAATCCTCGACGGGACCGGTCGGACTAACCCGGCTCGAGCGTTTCAACGTGATCTTCGTGCTTGCCGCATCGCAGATCACGCAGATCCTGATGGTCGCGGTCGTCACCGCGGGCATCTTCCTGGTACTCGGTCTGATCGTGCTCAGCCCGGAACTCCTTGCGATGTGGACGCGAAACGGCCCAAGCGACGGGACACTGCTCGGCATGACGATCCCCGTGCCGCAGGCGCTGATTCAGGTCGCCCTGTTCCTCGCCGCGCTGACGTTCATGTACGTCAGTGCCAGAGCCGTCGTCGACGGCGAGTACCGCGGGCGGTTTCTCGACCCCCTGATCGACGACCTCAAGCTGACGCTTACGGCACGCGATCGGTACCGGGCGGGCACGCTGCCGCAGTGATTGATGGAACAATCATCCCGACATGAAGGTGCTGGTAGTCGAGGACGAACCCCTCCTTGCATCGACCCTGGCCATCGGTCTACGCGCCGAGGGCTGCGCGGTCGTCGGATCCTCCAACGGCGTCGACGGCCTTTCGCAGGCAGTCGAGAACGACTTCGACGTGGTCGTCCTCGACATCATGTTGCCCGGCCTGAGCGGTTACGAGGTGCTGCGCCGCATGCGTGCGCGCGACGTCTGGACCCCGGTGCTCATGCTGACCGCCAAGGACGGCGAGTACGACCAGACCGACGCCTTCGATCTTGGTGCCGACGACTATCTGACCAAGCCGTTCTCGTTCCTGGTGCTGGTGGCCCGGCTGCGCGCGCTGGTGCGCCGGTCCGCGCCGCAGCACCCGCCGCTCCTGACCGCAGGCTCGTTGTCGCTCGACCCGGGGCGCCGGATCGTCGAACGGGACTCGTCGCCGATCACGCTGACCCCACGCGAGTACGGCCTCCTCGAATACCTGATGCGCAACAAGGACACCGTCGTCACCAGGACCGAGATCCTGCACAACGTCTGGGATGCGCACTACGAGGGCGCCGACAACGTGGTCGAGGTGTACATCGGCTACGTGCGCCGCAAGATCGACATTCCGTTCGGCACCAACACCATTCAGACCGTACGAGGAATCGGCTACAAACTCGAGTCGGGCACCTGCGCCAACGGCAATTGAAGGCGGACCACCGTTCCGCCGCCGAGACGATCGTCGATCGACACCGTGCCACCGTGCGCCACCACGATCTCCCGCACGATCGCCAGGCCGAGACCGGTTCCGCCCGCGTCGCGCGAGCGGTCCTGGTCCAGCCTGACGAAGCGGTCGAACACCCGCGAGCGGTCGACCTCGGGGATGCCCGGCCCGTCGTCGGCGACGCCGACCCGCACGAAATCGCCTGCGGGACATACCTCGACCTCGATGCGCGATGCCGCGTGCCGGACGGCGTTGTCGAGCAGGTTGCGCAACACGCGCGACAGCGCATCGGCGTCTCCGGTGAGGCGGGCAGGGCTGATGTCGGAGCGCACCTCGAGCGACGTCTTGCGGCGCAGTTGCTCGACCTCGGCGACCGCGATGTCGTCGAGGTCGACGTCGTCGTCGGCCACCGTGAGACCCCGTTCGTCGGCACGGGCCAGCAGCATCAGGTCGTCGATGAGCGCCTTCATCCGCTGTGCCTCGGGGATCAGCGTGCCGGTGACCAGGTCCGTGTCGAGCAACTCGGGGTGCGTGACGGCCACCTCCAGCGCCGAGATGATCGTGGTCAACGGGCTGCGTAGCTCGTGTGATGCGTCGCCGACGAAGCGCTGCCGTGCGGCGTGGCCCGCCTCGATGCGGGCCAGCATCTCGTTCATGGTCACGGCCAACGCCGCGATCTCGTCGCGGCTGTCGGGCACCGGAACCCGCTCGGTGAGATCCGATGCGGTGATGTCGGCGACGCGGGAACGGATGTCGTCGACCGACCTCATCGAGCGCCGGACCAAAAGATATGTGGCAGCGCCGGATACGGCGATGACGAAGGGGGCGGCCAATGCCAGCGCGACGACGACGGTGCGTACCGTCGACGCGATCGTCGCGCTGCCTTCCCCGACCAGGATGGTGTACGGGCCGTCGGCGCGGTCAACGGTGAGCGCGCTGAACCGGATTCGGCCGAAGGGCGAGGTCTGTTCGGGGATTCCGATGTGCGGGCCACCGCTGACGCCGGCGAGCGGGAGCAGCGGGAAGTCGGGTGCCGACGACGACCGGCGCACGACGCTACCGTCGGCCTTGATGATCTGGACGGCGACGATGCGCTGATCGGTCTGCAGCAGTTCCGGCTCGACTCCTGCGGGGCCTTCGGTCTGGACGGCTTGGGCGATGTCACTGATCCGACCCGCCGCGGCGCTGTCCACACCGGACAGCATCGTGCGGTAGAGCACGACGGCAAGGCCGGTGCCCGCGATGGCGAGGACGACGAACACGACGCTGGCCGCGACGAATGCCGAGCGGGCAGATATGCCCCACGTCGACGTCCGTCCCCTCGCCATAGCCGCTCAAGTCCACCACAATGTCAGCGG
>JAOPVF010000010.1 GCA_025963195.1 Mycobacterium sp.
GGCCGACGACGAGCTGACCGTCCCCGTGACCGATGAACCCGAATACCTGCGCGCCCTGTTCAACACCGAAAGCACTTGGGCCGCAGCACGCAGTGCCGCATCACGAGACAGCGAGGCACAGACATGACCGACGACGTCGTCGCCGCCTGTGCGCCGTGGTCGGCCGTGGTGAAGGCAGGCCAACAGTTGCAGATCATCGACCTGCACGGAAACCAGGCCGTCGACACGCTGTTCTACTCGGCGCACGACCACGCCGTGCGGTACAGCGCTCAGACCACCGTGGCCGCGCAGGGCAACGTCTTCCTGACCACCGGTTCGGTGCTGCGCGCCACCGACGGCACCGCACTGATGACGATCGTCGCCGACGAGGTGGGCAACCACGACACCATCGCAGGCGCCTGCTCGAAGGAATCCAACACGCTGCGCTACGGACACCACACGGTGCACCAACACGGCTGCGCCGAGAACTTCCTCGCCGAGGCGACCAAGTGGGGAATGGGCAAGCGCGACATCGTCTCCAACGTCAACTTCTTCATGAACGTACCGGTGGAGGCCGACGGCACACTCGGCATCGTGGACGGGCTGTCCGCACCTGGCAAGTCGCTGACGCTGCGGGCCGACGTCGACACCCTGGTACTGGTGTCGAACTGCCCACAGATCAACAACCCCTGCAACGGATTCGACCCGACACCGGTTCGAATGGTGATCACCGGCCCACGACAATCCCCCGTCGCTTCGCTCGCCCAATGACAATCCCCCGTCGCTTCGCTCGCCCAATGACCATCGAGGTAGTCCGGCCGGGCATGCTGACCACCGTCCAGGACTGGCCAGGCCGAATCGGCTACTGGCACATCGGCGTTCCCCCGTCGGGACCGATGGACGATCTGTCCTTCCGGATCGGGAACCGGCTACTCGGCAACCCCGAGGGCGCGGCAGGCCTCGAATCCACAAGGGGTGGGCCGGCTTTGCGGTTCCCCGATGGCGGCCGGGTGACGGTCACGGGGGCGGCGGTGCCGGTCACCGTCGACGGCGTCGCCGTCCCGCAATGGCAGTCGCTGACCGTCCCGGCAGGCGGCGTACTGGACGTCGGCATGCTCACCGGTCCCGGCATGCGCTGCTACGTGCTTGTGGCGGGCGGGCTCGTCGAGACCGAATACCTCGGCAGCGCAGCCACCTTCACGATGGGTACGTTCGGCGGGCACGACGGGCGGGCGGTTCGCGTCGGCGACGTGCTGACCGTCGGCGACGATCCGGGACCGCACGAGAGCAGACCCGAGCGGGCGGCCCGCGCGGCGATCGACGAGCAGCCGAGCATCGGACACCGCTGGGAGATCGCCGTGACCGAGGGGCCGCACGGCGCTCCCGAGTTCTTCACCCGCGCCGACATCGACACCGTCATCGGCACCGACTACACCGTGCACTTCAATTCCGACCGCACCGGAGTGCGCCTGGTCGGACCGAAGCCGCAGTGGGCCCGCGCCGACGGCGGCGAGGCGGGCCTGCACCCCTCGAACATCCACGACAACGCGTATTGCGTTGGTGCACTGGACTTCACCGGCGACACCCCGATTCTGCTCGGGCCGGACGGGCCGAGCCTCGGCGGCTTCGTCTGCCCCGTCACCGTCGTCGGGGGTGACCGGTGGAAGCTGGGCCAGATGGCGCCTGGCGACGCGGTCCGGTTCGTGCCGGTTCGCGCCGACCGGGCACCGTCGCTGCGGACAATCGACATCAACCGGCGCGCGTCGTTCCCGCTGGTGATCTCGACGTCGAGCGATCACGACGACGGCGTGCTGACCCGATTCGAGGCCGTCGACGGCACCACGGTGACGCTGCGGCGCGCCGGTGACGGCGGCGTGCTCGTCGAGTACGGGCCGATGACGCTCGACCTGGCCATGCGCGCCCGCGTGCACGTGCTGCACGAACATCTGATGTCCCTCGGCGTCGCGGGGATCACCGAGATCACCCCGGGCGTCCGATCGCTGCAGGTGCAGTTCGATCCTGCGGCTCTGCCGATGGCGGACGTGGTGGATATGCTCGCACGCCTTGACGGCGAGATGCCACCGTCGGACCGGCTGGTCGTGCCCAGCCGGACGGTGCAGCTACCTCTGTCGTGGGACGACCCCGCCACGCACGAAGCGATCCAGCGCTACATGCACGGCGTGCGCGCCGACGCGCCCTGGTGCCCGTGGAACATCGAATTCATCCGACGCATCAACGGCCTGGCCGACGTCGAGGCCGTGCACGACATCGTCTACGACGCGCAGTACCTGGTGCTCGGTCTCGGCGACGTCTACCTGGGTGCCCCGGTGGCCACTCCCCTGGATCCGCGGCATCGCCTGGTCACCACCAAGTACAACCCGGCGAGGACGTGGACCCCGGAGAACGCCGTCGGAATCGGCGGTGCCTATCTGTGCATCTACGGCATGGAAGGGCCGGGCGGCTACCAGTTCGTCGGACGTACCACCCAGGTGTGGAACCACCGCCATCCCCGCGACGCAGGCTCGTTCGAGCCAGGCACGCCGTGGCTGCTGCGCTACTTCGACCGGATCAGCTTCTATCCGGTGAGTGCGGAGGAACTCCTCGACCTTCGTGCCGACATGGCGGCGGGCCGCGGCGACGTCGACATCGCCACCGGCGAGTTCTCGCTGGCGGCCTACATCGACTTCCTGGCCGCCGAAGCCGATCCCATCGCGGCGTTCCGGCAGCAGCAGAGCGTGGCGTTCAACGCCGAACGCTCGGCATGGGATCGCGCAGGCGAGGTGCAGCGGGCGAGTTGACTCGCCGGTCATTCATCTCGATCTGGTAGACAGACTCCCACCTGCCACCAGGTGGCTTTGATTCTCGTTCATCTGAATGTGGCAGCCTGTTCACGAGATTCAACGACTCGAAGGTGAGAATGGCAGCCGACAAGCGCGAGGCGTCCCGCCACACCGAGATCGAGCGCAAGTTCGCCGTGACCGACACCACCGTGTCACCGTCGTTCGCGGGGCTGACGTCCGTGGCCAAGGTCGAGCGATCGCCGGCTCAAGATCTCGACGCCGTCTACTTCGACACCCCGGATCGCGATCTGGCCGCGCACCGCATCACGCTGCGGCGCCGCACCGGCGGCGCCGACGCCGGATGGCACCTCAAACTGCCCGCCGGCCCGGATGCGCGGACCGAAGTGCGTGCGCCGTTGGGCGACGCGGATCACGACACCGTCCCCGACGAACTGCGCGACGTCGTGCTGGCCATCGTGCGCAGGCAGCCGCTTGCCCCGATCGCGCGGATCTCCACGACGCGGACGGTCGACCTGCTGTTCGACGCCTCGGGCGCGCCGGTCGCGGAGTTCTGCGACGACGTGGTCACCGCGTCCGCCTGGCCCGACGGCGAACCGCAGACCTGGCGGGAGTGGGAGCTGGAACTCGCCGAGGGCGCCGACGTCGCCCCGGATCTGATGGAGCGGCTGAGCAACCGCCTGTTCGACGCCGGCGCCGAGCCCGCTGGACACGGCTCCAAGCTGGCCCGCGTCATCGACGCCGGCGGCGATTCCGAGGACGAGGCGCCGCAATCCATCGACCCCGTGCGCCGGGCGATCGCCGAACAGGTCGACGAGCTGCTGGTGTGGGACCGCGCCGTACGGGCCGACGCCTGGGACTCGGTGCACCAGATGCGGGTCGTCACCCGCAGGCTCCGCAGCCTGCTGCAGGCATCGGAGGGTTCGTTCGGAATCTCCGACGACGCGTGGGTGCTCGACGAGCTGCGCCTGCTCGCCGGGGTGCTCGGCGTGGCGCGTGACGCCGAGGTGCTCGCCGAGAAGTACCAAACGGCCCTCGACGGCCTGCCCGCCGAGCTGGTCAGGGGCCCGGTTCGGGAGCGCCTCGTGGACGGCGCCAGGCACCGCTACCAGACCGGATGGCGACGGTCGTTGACCGCGATGCGCTCGGAACGGTACCTGCGGCTGCTCGACGCGCTGGAGGCGCTGGTCGCCGCCGACCTCGAACCTGCGGCACCCGGCGAGGAGCCCGCCCCGGTGACCATCGGATCGGCCTACAAGCGGATCCGCAAGGCGGCCAAGCGGGCAGATGCGGCGCAGGACGAGGATCGCGACGAGGCACTGCACCGAATCCGCAAGGGCGCCAAGCGCCTTCGTTACACCGCAGCGGCGACGGGTGCAGGCAAGGTCGCCGAACGGGCCAAGATCGTTCAGACCCTGCTCGGGGATCACCAGGACGCCGTCGTCAGCCGGACCCATCTGTCACAACAGGCGGAGGTGGCTCGTGCCGCAGGCGAGGACACCTTCACCTACGGGGTGCTGTACCAGCTAGAGGACGATCTCGCGACGCGCTCCCGCGACCAGCTCGGCGCCGCACTCAAGCAGCTGACCCGATCGGTCCGCGATACGGACTAGTGCGGCGGACGAGTTGGCCTGTAAGCCGGATTCTGTTCCTCGCCACCATGACTGGCGACGAGGCGGCGACCATCCATCTGGACACACCGTCGCCGGGTGCCTCAAGCGGCCTACCCGCAGGCTCGGGCGAGCAGCCCTCGAACGCCTGCGCGACCGCAACCAGGTTGCGGCCTTCTTGGCCTTGCTTCGGGTGGGGTTTGCCTAGCCACTCCGGTCACCCGGAATGCTGGTGCGCTCTTACCGCACCGTTTCACCCTTACCACCCGGGGGTGGCGGTCTGTTCTCTGTGGCACTGTCCCGCGAGTCACCTCGGATAGCCGTTGGCAATCACCCTGCTCTGTGAAGTCCGGACTTTCCTCGAATCCCAGTCGAGACTGGGACCCGCGGCCGCCCGGCCAACTCGTCCGCGCAGATCACCGTACTCTTGTCGGCATGCCGCAGGTGCCACCGGCCCGCTATCTGCTTCGCGCGAAGGACCTGGTCGACGCGCGGTACGCCGAGCCGATCACGGTCGACGACCTCGCTGCCGCGGCCGGACTGTCCCGGGCGCACTTCTCCCGCATGTTCACCCGCACATTCGGCGAGTCTCCGCGCGCCTACCTGCAGACCCGGCGGCTGGAACGGGCGGCGTCGTTGCTGCGCTTGACGGATCGGTCGGTAGCCGACATCTGCGTGATGGTCGGGCTGCAGAGTGTCGGGTCATTCACGACCACCTTCGCGCGGGTGTACGGGAAGCCGCCCGCCGCCTACCGCGCCAGCCTGCCGCCGGCGGCGAGCCGGGTCCGGGTGCCGAGTTGCGTCTTGGCGCGCGACACCCGACCGCTCCCTCAATCCCGGGTCGCTGCGCTCCTGCCCGCCGAATCCGACAGCCGCGTCAAGACAGCACATGGGGAGAAGACGAGCCGCGGCGACCGACCGTAGCGTCGGGCCCATGATGAAAATTGCATGCGCGCATCTGTGGGTTCACGATCAGGAAGTCGCACTGAAGTTCTGGACCGAGAAGGTAGGCATGGAGGTGCGTGAGGACGTGTCGTTCCCCGAGGAGATGGGCGCCTTCCGGTGGCTCACCGTGGGGCCGCCTGGACAGGACGACGTCAGCATCGTCCTGATGGCGGTGCCCGGCGAGCCGATGATGGACGACGACACCCACAAGCAGGTGCTCGACCTGACCGCAAAGGGGTTCGCGGGCACGGTGTTCCTCACCACTGACGACGTTCAGGCCAAGTACGAGGAGCTCACTGCGCGCGGCGTCGATTACAACGAGCCGCCCAACCAG
>JAOPVF010000025.1 GCA_025963195.1 Mycobacterium sp.
GCCTCGACGTCGCCCGAGCCGAACATCCCCGCCGTGACGGTGACCAGCCGTTCCCACGACGTCTGCAACCGGGTGGCCAGTTGGGCGGCCTCACCACCCACCGCGGTCGCCTCGGCCACGGATGCGGTGACCGCCTTGCCGAGCTCGGCGAGGCTGGCACCGCCGTGTTGAGTCACCTTGCGGCCCAACAGGTCCAGGCTCTGGATGCCATGGGTGCCCTCGTGGATCGGGTTGAGCCGGTTGTCGCGGTAGTGCTGCTCGACGTCGTACTCGCGGGTGTAGCCGTAGCCGCCGTGCACCTGGATCGCCAGGTCGTTGGCGGCAAGGCACCACTGCGACGGCCAGCTCTTGGCCACCGGGGTGAGGATGTCCAGGAGGTGCGTCGCCTGCTCGGACTCCTCGGTGGACTGCGGGCCCTGTTGCATGTCGATCAGGCGAGCGCAGTACAAGGCCAGCGCCAACCCGCCCTCCACGTAGGCCTTCTGCGCCAACAACATACGCTTGACGTCGGGATGCTCGACGATCGCGATCTGCGGCGTCGACGGATCCTTTGCGGTCAACGGCCTGCCCTGCGGACGCTCCCTCGCGTATTGCAGTGACTTCAGGTAGCCGGTGTAACCGAGGGACACCGCACCCATTCCGACACCGAGCCGGGCCTCGTTCATCATGTGGAACATGTAGGTCAGGCCGCGGTGCGGCTCGCCAACCAGGTAGCCGACAGCGCCCGTTTCGCCGCAGGGGTTGAACGTCCCGTCGCCGAAGTTGAGCACGGTGTTGGTGACGCCCCGCTGGCCCATCTTGTGATTCAGTCCGGCCAGCGCCACGTCGTTGCGCTCGCCGACCGAACCGTCCGGTTTGACCAGGAACTTCGGCACGATGAACAGCGAGATGCCCTTGGTCCCGGCCGGACCGCCGGGAATCTTGGCGAGCACCAGGTTGACGATGTTCTCCGACATCTCGTGCTCGGCGCCCGAGATCCACATCTTCGACCCGAACAGGCGGTAGGTGCCGTCCTCGCGGGGTTCGGCGCGGGTGAGGACGTCGGCCAACGACGAGCCGGCCTGCGTCTCCGACAGCGCCATCGTGCCGGTGAACCGGCCTGCGAGCATCGGCTTGACGAAGGTCTCGATCTGCTCCTCGGTACCGAACTTGCCGAGCAGATTGGCGTTGGCGATGGTCAGCATCAGGTAGCCCGACGTGCTGACGTTGGCTGCGGACAGCCACGCGAAGGCCGCCTGCGCCACGCACATCGGCAACTGGGCGCCGCCCAGGCGCTCGTCGGCGCTCATCCCGAGGAGATCGGCCTTGGCGAACGCGTCCAGCGCCTCCTTGACCTCGTCGATGACGATGACGCGAGTGCCGTCGAACGTCGGCTCGGATGCGTCGCTCTTCTTGTTGTGCGGGGCGAAGTACCGGGTCGCCAACTGCTCGCACAGATCGAGCACGCCGTCGAACGTCTCGCGGGAGTGGTCAGCGAACCGCTGCCGCTTGGTGAGCTCGTCGACGTGCAGCCACTCGTAGAGCAGGAAATCGAGATCGCGACGCGACAGCAGAAGAGACTTCACGTCTTCATCTTGGCACCGACCGTGTCGTGTACTACGTTTAGTTTGAACTGAACGTAGTAAACGGAGGATGGATGTCACCGGAAGAGGCCGAGTTCGTCGATCGGCTCGGGCTATTCATGGAGAGGCTCGGCGCGACGCGCACGATGGGGCGGATCTACGGCTGGCTGTTGATCTGCGATCCACCACAGCAGTCGCTGAGCGAGTTGGCCGCGACACTGTCGGTCAGCAAGGCCTCGGTCAGCACGGTGGCGCGTCAACTGCAGGAGGGCGGGATGATCGAGCGGCTGCCAAGTCCTACCCGCCAGCACCACTACCGCGTCACGCCCGGCGGCTTCAGCAGCGTGCTCGACACACAGCTGTCCCTGATGAAGCCCGGTATCGACGTCGCCGACTTCGGCCTTTCAGTGCTTGGCAAGGACCGCGCCGAGCAGCGCGAGCGGCTCGTAGACTTCCGGGACTTCTGCCAATTCTCCACACAGGACTACCGCGACGAGTTGATGCAGCGATGGAACGACTACCGCGCCACCAGGAGGAGCAGATGACGACCAAGGTTGACTTCAGTTCCGTTGCATGGGGTTCGGTGGAGTGGACCAACGTGGTCACCTTGTACCTGCGCGCATGCGAAAGCCGGTCTCCGCGCCCGGTTTTGGGGGACCACGCTGCTGCAGAGGCCGTCGAACGCATCGACTACGACTTCAAGCGTGTGCACCGCTCTGCGCAACCGTGGGGTTCTCAGTATCTGGTCGCGCTGCGCGCCAAGAAGCTCGACGACTGGACGAAGGACTTCTTGCGCAGGCACCCCGACGCGGTCGTGCTGCACCTCGGCTGCGGTCTGGACACCCGGGCATTCCGGATCGACCCGCCCCCGACCGTGCAGTGGTTCGATCTGGATCAGCCCGGTGTCATCGAGCTCAGGCGCAAGCTGTACGACGAGACCGACGCCTACCGCATGATCGGCTCGTCGGTGACCGATCCCGGTTGGCTGGACCAGATACCGACCGACCGGCCGACCCTGGTCGTCGCCGAGGGGCTGCTGATGTACATCACCGAACGCGAAGTGTGGGAACTGTTCGCACGTCTCATCGATCGGGTCGGGCATGGCGAGCTGCTCTTCGACGCGACGTCGCCGTCCAGTCCATGGCTATCGAAGCTCCTCACTCACGGGATCGTGAAGTGGGGCGCCCGCGACGCCAGCGAGTTCGAGGGATGGAAGCTGGGGCTGCACTTCGTCGAGCAGGCCTCGACCATGGCGGACCACGAGTTGATCCCGTCGACGCCGCAGCGCCTGATGTACCGGCTGATCTTCGCGACGCCGATGCGGAACTACGACATGCTCTACCGCTTCACCTTCTGACTCGACGGGGCCGAGTCAGCCGGCACTTTCGACGTCGATGCCCAACGGTGCATCGGTGCGCACCGCGTCGTCTTTGATCAGGCCGCGCAGTATGGCGGTGCTGAACTCGACGGCGATCTCCTGTGCGGTGCGGCGGCCCTGCGGCCGGAGCCACCGGTAGGAGCCGAGCGTCATGCCGATGTAGCCGAGCGCCAGCACGTGCGAGTCGCAGTCGTAGAACTCGCCGCTGGCGATGCCGCGGTCGATGACGTCGCGTATGTGTTCGTACACCGACGTCTCCGCCTTGCGGATGTAGGCCACCTGCTCCTCGGTGAACCACTCCGTGATGTACGGCGCCTCCTGGAAGTAGACCGCTCCGCGCTCGATGTCGCTGGCGATGCCGACCAGCAGGCGGCGGGTGAAGTGGTAGATCATCTCGCGCGCCGACGCCGTCGGGTCGTCGTGCAGCGCGTCCACCGTGAAGTCGGCGGCGCTCTTGCAGATGTCGAACAGGATCAGCGACTTGCTCGCGTAATAGTGATAGACGGTCGCCTTGTTGAGGCCGACCGCGTCGGCGACGTCATCCATCCGGGTGCCGTGATACCCCCGCGCGGCGAAGAGCTTGGTGGCTACCCCAAGCAGCTCTTCGCGACGGGTCAACCCGTTCGAAGGTGCCGCTGAGCCGCTTGCGCGAAGAGCATCGGGATCAGTGGTGGACATGGCGACTCACT
>JAOPVF010000046.1 GCA_025963195.1 Mycobacterium sp.
TGCGCGTTCGGTCAGCCGGGCGGTCAGCAGCCCCGCGGTGCAGGACTCGGCCGTGGCGATCCGACGCCCGGACAGCAGCGCGGCGACCTGATCGTCCACGAACGCGCCGTCGGTGGAGAAGACGTCGCGGCCGTGCCTTTCCTGCAGCAGTGCCACCAACCGGTGATAGACGTCGGCGGCGTCCGGCTCATACCGGGTGACCACCTCGAGCTCGCCGCGGCGCAGACAGGTGGTGATCTCCAGTCGGTCGAACCCGTCGATCTGACCTTCGGCGTCGCGCAGTGTCTCGGCCAGTCCGGACTCCGGCAGGCCGAACATCCGCACCGTGTCCTGGCGGTACTGGGTTCGTCCGGCGATAGCCTCTTGCAGCGCAGGGGTTTCGGTGGCGGTGCGCCACATCGGCTGCAGTTCCCGCGGCGGTCCCGGTAGCACCAGCACAGTCGGGTGGCCGTTGCCGTCCCCCGGCACGATGACACCGGGCGCCGTCCCCACCGGGTCCAGCACCACCGCACCGGCGGGAATCATGGCCTGCTAGCGGTTGGCGGCGAGGACGGAATCGAAGTCCGCCTTGTCTGCGGCGTCGCCCCGCCTTGCCATCAGCCGATTGAGGATCGCGGCGATCTTGCCCTCGAGGTCGGCGTCGAGTATCAGTTCGCGGCCGCAGAACTGGGCCACCATCGCTACGGTCATGTCATCGGCCGTCGGGCCCAGCCCCCCGCTGGTGACGATGAGGTCGACGCCTTCGCCGGCCAGGAATCGCAGCTGGGCCTCGATGTCACCGGGGCGGTCACCACAGATCGTGATGTGGGCGAGTTCGACGCCGAGTTCGAGTAACCGGTCGGCCAGCCACGGTCCGTTGCGGTCCTGAACCCGCCCCGTCAGTACCTCGGTTCCCGTGACGACGATGCCCGCGCGCGCACTCACGGGTAAGACACTACGACCAAGGACTTCGCACCGGTGGTTGGTCTGCGTTCAGCAGCTGGCCACGTCGGCACGCTAGGTTCGGCGGCCGTGACGAGCACCATCGTGGCGCTGCCCCAGCTGTGGGACCCGATGTACTGGTTGGGTGCAGGCGGCCCGTTCGCGTCCGCGGTGCTCCCCGGCGTGATGCTCATCGTGTTCATCGAGACCGGGCTGCTGTTCCCGTTCCTGCCCGGCGACACGTTGTTGTTCACCGCGGGACTGATTGCCGCGCAACCGAACGCGCCGGTGGACGTGTGGACGCTGGCCCCGTGCGCTGCGCTGGCGGCAGTGGCAGGCGGGCAGCTCGGCTACCTGATCGGGTGGCGGCTGGGGCCAGCGCTGTTCAAGAAGGAGGACGCGCGCTTCTTCAAGAAGCACTACCTGACGTCGTCACACGCGTTCTTCGAGAAGCACGGCCGCAAGACCATCGTGATCGGGCACTTCGTCGGCGTGGTGCGGACCTTCGCGCCGGTGATCGCGGGGGCGTCGGGGATGCGCTACCCCGTCTTCCTCCTCTACGACGTCATCGGCGCGATCGGTTGGGGTGTCGGCCTCACCGTGGTGGGCTATCACCTGGGCGGCGTCCCGTTCGTCGGCGCGCACCTCGAGCTGATGGTTCTGGCCATCGCGTTTCTGTCGATCCTGCCCGTCACCGCGTCGGTGGTGCGGGCCATGCTCACGCGCCGGGGCACGGAGCGCGCGGGGTAAACGCGACAGGCCCGTCGCGACGGTAGTGTCGCCTCCCACGATGGGAGTCTCGATACCGGTCATGACCGCATGCAGTGGCTTCCTGCTCGCGGTGCTGTGGATGGACGTGATGTTCGACGTTCAGGTGCTCGCTCACCGGCACGCGCCAGAACTGCCCGAGGCGACCATCGCGTCCATCGCCGGCTATTACCACCGGGTCACGACGGCATCGCGTCCGATGAGTCACCTCGTCGCGGGCGTGATGGCGATTTTGCTGATCACCCTTGGACTGCGGGTGGCGGGCGGACACGACCCGCTGTGGTTGGTGGCGGTGTCGGTCCCGCTGGCCGTCGTGCCGATCCTGCTCGCGCTGGTGCGGACGGTGCCGGCCGCCGTCCGCCTCGGCCGTCGTGCTGGATCTGTCGACGAGCAGACACGGCGGGCGCGCGCCATCTGCGTGGACCACCTGTTCTGCATCGGCTGCCTGGTGCTGTTCGTCGGCGTCTGGCTGGGTCACACGGCTACTTCAGCCATTTCTTGACCGTGTCGAGGTCACGTGAGTACTGCTCGAGCCCGTCCTCGCCGAAGCGCGACCCCCCGCTGATCGCGTCGCTGCCGCGCCAGATCACCCGCACCCGGGAGTTTCCGCGCAAGTAGATGTCGACGCGTTCGACCTCGCGGCGCTGCCAGCCCGATTCCTCGGTGGCCTTGGCGAGCGCGGCGCGCTCGTCGGTTGCGGTCATTGATCTCTCCTCGCCGGGACGTCGTACTCCGTGCCATCCTCCCCGGCGCCGACCGAGCGGGCGTCGGCAACCCCGACTTTCAGGAACCGTCCAGGCACCGGCCGTATCTTCGCCCGGGTGTTGATGCGACCGAACTCCGCGGCCCGGGCCTACGGTCCGGCCGTCCTGACCATTGCCGTCGTCGTCTACGCGGCGGCCTATCTGCGCTGGCCGAGCCTGGCCGGACAGGTCGACCTGCAGGTTTACCGGTTCGGTGCCGCCCAGGTGTTGGCGGGTCACGATCTCTACGCGACCGGTCTGACCGGGAATCCGCGCACCCTGCTCTTCG
Organism: Mycobacterium sp.; assembly: GCA_025963195.1. Taxonomy (GTDB): domain Bacteria; phylum Actinomycetota; class Actinomycetes; order Mycobacteriales; family Mycobacteriaceae; genus Mycobacterium. Next base: position 2,722 of record JAOPVF010000046.1, read on the forward strand.
ACTACAGCCCGTTCGCCGCGTTGTTCTTCCTGCCGCTGGCGCTCGTCACTCCGCTGACGGCTCAGATCGTGGGGCTGGCGGTCAACGCCGCGTTGGTGGCGTACGTGGTGCTGCGACTGCTCCGCGGGCTCGGAATGACCGCGACGACGGGTCTGTGGGCCACCGGTGCCCTGCTCGTCGGCCTGGTCGCGTGGCTGGAGCCGGTCAGACTGTCGCTGCAACTCGGGCAGGTCAACCTGCTGATTCTGGCCGTCGTGGTGGCCGACCTGCTCGGGCCCGAGCGGCGCAAGTGGGCAGGTGTCGGAATCGGCCTGGTCGCGGGCATCAAGCTGACGCCTGCGCTGTTCATCGTCTACCTCCTGTTGATCGGTCGGCGGCGTGCCGCGCTGGTGTCGTCTGCGACGTTCGCCGCCACCGTCGCGGTGGGGTACGCGCTGCTACCCAAAGACTCCGATTACTTCTGGTTGCGGCGGGGATTCGACGACGTCGTGCGGATCTCGAGTGACCCAGTCGCGAACACCAGCCTGCGTGGTCTGTTCGTCCGCCTGCACTGGCAGCTCGGGGCGGCGACGGTGGTCGCCGCGATCCTGGGTGTGGCGGCGTTGGCGATCGCGACGCTGGCGTGGCGGCGTGGCCACCGCGTGCTCGGCGTTGCGGTGGTCGGCATGGCCACGGACGCCGTGTCGCCGTTCAGTTGGAGCCATCACTGGGTGTGGGTGGCGCCGTTGGTCGTTCACCTCGGCCACCGCGCACTGATCCTCGGAAGCAGGTGGTCGCTCGTCGGGCTGGGTCTGTCCTGGGTGACGTTCGCCGGCTGGTTGGTCTCCGTCTCCGGTGACACCCCGGAGATGGGTCTGCTGTCGATCCGCCCGGGAGGGGCGTGGGACGTGTGGCTGCCCGCTGCCTACCTGTTGGTATTCACGACGACGTTGGTCGCGACGGCGTGGTGGCTGCGCCGCTCGAACCGCGAGGCCGGTGAGAGCTACGTGACGGGCACCGATACCGCTGGTGTGTTGTACCCGGTGACGCGCACCCAGTTCGCGGTGGCAAGCGGGCTGGGTACCACGGCCTCGAGATCGACGGTCTCGCCTGGGAACACGGTCACGTAGTTGTCGGAGTACTCGATCGGCAGGATCTCGTCCCCGTCGCGGGTCGCGGTGACCTCTGCCCGTTCGAAGAAGGCGACCTGGGCCGTGGAGTTTCGCAGCCGGATGTCGACGATGTTCTGCCCGGCACCGTTGGTGGTACGTGTCGCGGTGACGTCCAGGGGCACGCGGGCCATGTAGTTCAGCGCGGTCATGTCCGCCCAGCTGGCTTGGTTCGCCTGGAAGGCGAAGTCCCCATTGGGATCTCCGACATCATCGTTGCGTTGCGACTGCCAGTAGACGTTCTCGGAGATGACGTCGCCGCTGCTACCGAGCAGCTCGCAGCGAACGAAGAAAACCGACGAATCCCGGGCCTCTCGAGGCAGCGTCATGGCAGGCGTCGCGCCTCCGGAGGGCACGGTCAACGCAGGCGAGGTCTCGTCGTCGCGCATGCGGCCCTGCAGGTCGTAGACGCGGACGCGGACACGCAGATCGGTTGCGTCGCTGGGAGTCTGGTTCACCACGGACACCGAGGCCTGACTGTGGTTGCCGGTGGCGTAGGAGTCGAACACCGCCGAGAGCGGCCGCAGTCCCTTCTTGGCCCCGTAGTACGCGCCGCCGGGCCGGAGGTAGTAGTCGAAAATGTTGCCGAAGAACGACGGCCAGTGGTTGTTCAACATCCAGTACATCGTCATCTTGTGACCGGCCCAACCGAGCGCAGCGAACGACTCGAACTGCGCGCGCGTCGACTCGTAGTGCGCGAGCTGGGCCTTGTCGGCGAACTCCTCGGCGCCCTTCGACGATCCATACCGGCGGACGATCGCGAGCCGAAT
>JAOPVF010000565.1 GCA_025963195.1 Mycobacterium sp.
CTGTCCCCCACCTCGGGCGTGTACGACGACGCCTTCGAGCCGGGCGCGTGGTTGCCTGCCGGCGTCGAGGACGAATTGGCAAGGGCTGCAGTGCGCGACGGTGCGTCGCTCGTCGTCACCCGGTTCGGCGAGCCGCGCCTGACAAGGGCGCCTGCGCTGAGCCAGGACAGCCCCGAGGTGATCCCGACCGGCATCTCGCTATGGCCGGGTCGGACCGCCACGGTGACGGCGCCGTGGCCGGGCGTGCTCGACCACGTCGGCGACGACCTGGTACTGCGCGGTGAGCACTACGAATTGACGGTGACGGGCGCCGATGTCACCGCGACCGGTGACGTCGAGGCTGGCGCGGCGCTGGCGACCGCCGCGTCCGATCGTTGGTTCACCGTCGGGATCCGTCCTGCGGGTGCCCCACCGGCGCCTGCGTTCACGACGGCCGAGTTGGCACCGGGGTGGCTGGCACTCACCCGTGACCCGGGACCGCTGCTCGGGCTGGCCGCGCCGGAACCGGCGGCCCAACCAGACCTGTTGGCGCGCAGGGACGACAGCTTCGCCAAGGTGCAGGAACACTACTACCAGCGGCCTCCGCAGATCGAACGCGGCTGGCGGCACTTCCTGATGTCGACGTCGGGGCGGGTGTACCTCGACATGGTCAACAACGTGGCGGTGCTCGGCCACGCCCACCCGCGGGTGGCCGACGCCGCATCGAGGCAACTGCGCAGGCTCAACACGAACTCGCGGTTCAACTACGAGGCCGTCGTCGAGTACAGCGAGCGTCTGACCGCCACGCTGCCCGACCCGCTGGACACCGTCTTCCTGGTGAACTCCGGTTCGGAGGCAAGCGATCTGGCGTTGCGGCTGGCGATGGCAGCGTCGGGACGCCGCGACGTGGTCGCCGTCCGCGAGGCCTATCACGGGTGGACGTATGCCACCGACGCCGTGTCGACGTCGACGGCCGACAACCCCAATGCGCTCACCACGCGACCCGAGTGGGTGCATGCGGTGGAGTCGCCGAACAGCTTTCGCGGCAAGTACCGCGGCGCCGACGTCGGTAGGTACGCCGACGACGCGGTACGCCACATCGAGGAGCTCGTCGCGGCGGGCCGGGCGCCGGCGAGCTTCATCTGCGAGGCCGTGTACGGCAACGCGGGCGGCATGGCACTGCCCGACGGTTACCTCCAGCGGGTGTACGCGGCGGTGCGGGCCAATGGCGGATTGGCGATCGCCGACGAGGTCCAGGTCGGGTTCGGCAGGCTCGGCGAGTGGTTCTGGGGCTTCCACCAGCAGAACGTCGTGCCCGACATCGTGTCGGTGGCGAAGTCCACGGGCAATGGCTATCCGCTGGGCGCCGTGATCACCAGCCGCGCGGTGGCCGATGCGTTCGCCTCGCAGGGCTACTTCTTCTCGTCGACCGGCGGCAGCCCGCTGTCCTGTGCGATCGGGCTCACCGTGCTCGACGTGCTCCGCGACGAGGACCTCCAGGGCAACGCATCACGTGTCGGCGGCCATCTGAAGGCGAGGCTGCTCGCGCTGCGCGACAAGCACCCGATCATCGGCACCGTGCACGGCATCGGGCTCTACCTCGGCGTCGAGATGATCCGCGACCAGGACACCCTGGCACCCGCGACCGAGGAGACCGCGGCCATCTGCGACCGCATGCTCGAGCTCGGCGTGGTCATCCAGCCGACCGGCGATCACCAGAACATCTTGAAGACCAAGCCGCCGTTGTGCATTGACGTCGACGGCGCCGACTTCTACGTCGATGCGCTGGACCGGGTGCTGACCGAAGGCTGGTAGTCGCGGCGCATTTGGCCAGATCTCGTCGATGTCTGGCGCATACGGCGGGCGCGACGACGGCTGCGGTGCCCTACCGTCGAGTGCGATGTCTGCGATCCTGCTCAGCGCCCATGTCATCGTCGCGATCCTCGCGGTCGGCCCGATCGCGGTGGCGGCGAGCATCTTTCCCCGCTATGCCGCAACGCCTGCCGTCGCGGGCGTGCTGCTCCGGATCTGCGTGACGTATGCCGCAGTCGGTGTCGCGGTGCCGCTGCTCGGCATCGCGACCGCAGTGGCCATGGGATCGTTGACCCCAGGCCTGGGTGCTGGTCTCGATTGGCCTGACCGCCGTGGCAGCGGTGGTCCTGGTGACGGCAATCCTGCCCGCGCAGCGCGCCGTGCTCGACGGTGCGGCAGTGGGGCGGCTGGCGATGTCCACGGGAATCTTCAACCTGCTGTGGGTGGCCGTGACGATCCTGATGATCGTGCGACCCGGGTCGTCCACCGGGGTCTAGTACCTCCCAACACACAACCGGGCTTGATGTAGCTCGCCCCTTCCGCGAGCGCGCGTGTCTGCGGCACGACACGCCGTGAAACACCGGCAGTCTGCGCGCGCTCGCGGGCTCGCGCATCCAGAAGGTCGGGCTCAAGCGTTCGCGTTTACCCGCGCCCCGTCGTCGCGACGGGTGTCGGATACCCGACGAATCAGGGCCCAGTTGACCAACGGGATGAGCAGCTCCACCGGGATCATCAGAACGTAGAACCAGTTCGGCTGCCCGGTGACAGCCCAGGCCAATAGTCGGGCGAGACCGCCCGCGAAGAAGATCGCCCCGAGGACGTTCGCCACGCGCCCACGCTCTGCGATGTCGACCGCGCACCAGAGATACGTCAGGCCGTACGCGGCAAAGAGCAGCGCGTAGAACCGCAAATCGGAATCGATCGTCGCATTGACCGATCCACCGCCGATGATGGTTGATGACCCGAACAGTAGATGCGCCAAGGCAATACCCGCGCAGACGAGTCCGAACGTGGTCAGCCAGATCTCAGTAACCCGTTTCATCCCGATCCCCTATTAGACTGACTCCAATAGCTCGACGGTACGCGGTCACGGGAACTGAGTCAACGATCCGCATCTACGATGAGACCGTGCCCAGCCGACGGCGTCTCACCCCCGAGCAGCGCCGCGACGAACTGATGGACGTGGGCGCAACGCTCTTTGGCGAATGCGATTACGAGGAAGTCTCCATGGAGGACGTCGCCCACCGGGCGAACGCCTCGCGTGCGCTGATGTACCACTACTTCCCGACGAAACGTGAGTTCTTCGCTGCGATCTGGAAACGGGCACACGACCGACTGCAGGCCGAGGTCTTCGTGGACGACGCACTGTCGGTGCATGACGGTGTGGCTGCCTCGCTTGCCGCGCATCTGAGTTTTTACCAGGCTCATGTACCACTGGTGGTCATCGCGAATCGAAGCTCGATCGCCACGGACCCAGCCCTACGCATACCGATAGCAGAAGGAATGCGGGCGCTGTGCGACCGCATCCTCGACGCCAGCGGGGCGACCGGACACTCCCGCGACGTAGCGTCGGCTGCGCTCGCCGGATGGATCGCCTTCGTTCGCGAGGTCACGGTGGAATGGCTGTTGGATCAACGGATTTCGCGGGACGAGGTGGTTGAGCTTTGCATGGGCGTGCTCGACGTCGCGCTCGGTGTCGCTGGCCAGCGCATCTAGGCCAGTAGCGGCACGGTGTCGTGCGGCTCG
>JAOPVF010000054.1 GCA_025963195.1 Mycobacterium sp.
CGGCGTTGATCGACTACGAACGCCGACGCGGCGCCGCCCCCGACAACATCGGGGCACTCGACCTTGCCACGTCGCTGAACCAGATGAACGAGCGCGCGATGACCGCGACCCTGGTCGCCGAGGAGGGGGCGGTGGCCCAGGACCGGCTGGTCGACACCCTGGCGCACATCTGGCTGACCAGCATCTACGGCGAATCTCAGTAGCCTGTCGGACCAGCATGCGAACATATGTTCGTGTCACGGGGAATGGCGCCTCCACCCTCTGGTCGGCCTCGTGCCTCGGCCACCATCCTGCACGCCGACCTCGACTCCTTCTACGCATCGGTCGAGCAGCGCGATGACCCGGCGCTGCGCAATCGTCCGGTGATCGTCGGCGGCGGCGTCGTGCTCGCCGCCAGCTACGAGGCGAAGGCCTACGGGGTGCGCACCGCGATGGGTGGTCGCCAGGCCCGGCAGCTGTGCCCGCACGCCGTCGTCGTGCCGCCGCGAATGTCGGCGTACTCGCAGGCCAGCGACGCGGTGTTCGAGGTGTTCCGCGACACCACTCCCCTCGTCGAGCCGCTGTCGGTCGACGAGGCCTTCCTGGAGGTCGGCGGGCTGGCAAGGGTTTCGGGCACCCCGGTGCAAATCGCGGCGCAACTACGGGCGGACGTCCGCGACCGCGTCGGCCTGCCCATCACCGTGGGCATCGCACGCACCAAGTTCCTGGCCAAGGTCGCCAGCCAGGAGGCCAAGCCCGACGGCCTTCTGCTTGTGTCCCCGGATCGCGAGTTGGCCTTCCTCCATCCGCTGCCCATCCGCAGGTTGTGGGGCGTGGGCGCCAAGACCGCCGAGAAGCTGCACGGCCACGGCATTTACACCGTCGCCGACGTCGCCGAACTGAGCGAGGCCATGCTCGACTCGATGGTCGGCGGCGGCATGGGCCACCAATTGTTCGCGCTATCGCACAACGTCGACCGCCGCCGCGTGGTGACGGGCGTGCGACGCCGCTCGGTCGGGGCACAGCGGGCGCTCGGCCGGGCCGGAAACGCCATGTCGGACAGCGAGATCGACGCCGTCGTGATCAACCTCGTCGACCGGATCACCCGCCGGATGCGCAAGTCCGGGCGCACCGGTAGGACCGTCGTGCTGCGCTTGCGGTTCGACGACTTCAGCCGGGTGACGCGCTCGCACACCATGGCGCGCGCGACGGCGTCGACCGACGCCATCCTCGCCGCGGCACGGGAATTGGTGGCCGCGGCGGGCCCGCTGATCGCCGAGCGGGGCCTGACCCTGGTGGGATTTTCGGTGTCCAACATCGACCGCGACGGTGCCCAGCAGTTGGAGCTGCCGTTCGAAGCTTCTGCTCAATGTCACCGCCGGGGCGGCTCCGTCAACGACGTCGGGGCGTTGGACGCCGCCATGGACGAGGTGCGGCAGCGGTTCGGCAACGCGGCCGTCATCCGGGGCGTTCTGCTCGGTCGCGACCCTGGCCTGGAGATGCCGATGCTGCCGGACTGACTTCGCTCAACGCAATTGCCGTCCGATACCGCCGAGGAGCGCTGTTAGGCTTTTTGGCGGCACGCGAGGGGGCGCCCATGGGTTTTCTCGATGAAGTGGGAAAGGTGCTCGACGAGGTCGAGACCTCCACCCCGATCGAAATCATTACCGGCATCACGGGCGCCGTGACCGACGTGCCCAATCTGGTGGGTGATGTCGCTCAAGGCAACTTCGGACAGGCCTTCGTCGACGGCCGCAAGGTACTCGGTGACGGCAAGGACATCGCGCTGGGCCTGAGTAGCCTAGGCGCGAACTTGGGCCCCGTCCCAAGCTTCCTCGAGAACAACACGGCAATGAAGCTCACCGAATCCAAGGTGCTGGCTGCTGCGCAGCTATTGATTGCGGGCATGAAGACGACGACGGGCTCCGGAGATCCATGCACCGGCCAGGAGTTCCGAGATTCAAGCGGGCACCTGGAAGACGTCGTCGACACCCTCATCCATTCTGAGCCCCACAAGGATCGGTGGGATGGCACCGCTTCGCAGGTTTACAACGCGACGAATGCGTCGCACCGACGGCTCGCGTCGGAAGTGCAGGCCGCGGACCTTGCGATAGCCGACGTCATCGATACTGAGGCCGGTCAGGTCACCCGCACCCGACAGAAGCTCAATGACACTTCTGACACACTCACCAACTACGACTTGGCGACGATGTGGATGAATGCAACTCCGCCCACCCGAGCCCTCAAGTTCGCGCTCGACTGCACCGCTGCGGTAGGAGCATTGGACGTGGCCGGCGCGACGATGGCAATTCTGGTCAAGAATTCTCTCGAGAACGCGACGCGCATAAAAAGGGCCGTCGAGCACTACGAGAAGCCAGCGCAGGACACTTCCGGCACCCCCTTGGACGCCTGTGGCGGCGAAGTCTTCCCCGTGCCGGACGGCGATCTGCCCGGCGGCGACAAACGGGCTTCGCCACTCCCCGACTCCAGGGACGGAACCCACCAACCAACGCGTTCGTTGCCCGGTACGCAATACACGGTGCCCGTACCTGAGGACCCTCCCGTGCAGGCACCGGCGACGCCCTATGGCGCGGCAGCTCCGGCCGCTCCCCGCTGACGACGAAACGGAACCTCGTGTCCACTGATCAAGAGAAGAACCTGAAGGTCCTGACCGACCACATTCGGCATCTGGCGGAGCAACAGCAGCAAGCGGTCAATCAGATCACCGGTGCGAACCGGTCCATCGTTGACCCGGCGCGCAACGTACTAGATACGCATGGATTGGTCTGCGGAGCAACCAATCTCGCGGTATCCGCGGCAGAGGAAGCACGCCGGGCCGCTGGAGGAGCACTCTTCAAGGTGTCGACGGAACTGGGCGAGAAACTCAATGCTGCCGCCGCACGGTACGAGCACACCGACGCCGCCGGAGCCAATGACATCAACGCGTGCGAGGCCTGAATGAATGGCAACTGGTCCGACGATTCGTGGGGCGACGACGAGGACGACCACGACCCCGGTGAGTCGATGCTGGGCGGGCTCGACTTCTCCCCGCCGGTTGCCGCCGACTACGTCGACGTTGGCCTGGACGCGATAACGCCAGACGATGAGGAACGTGGGCCCCAAACAATTTTCTTCACTGTGACCAACCCACCGGGCACGGTCTCGGCAACCGCACTAATGGACGGCCGACCCATCCACGTCACGCTGGCACCCCAAGTGTCCAATATGACTGAAAGTGAACTGGCCGAAGAAATTTCACTGATTGTCCGGCTCGCCAGCCAGAACGCCCGCGCCGGTCAACACCTGCTCGCCTCGGGAATGATGCAACAGATGGGGGAAGATCCCTTGAGCGCGCGTAGCTACGTGGAGTATGAGCTAGGACTCCCCTCCGCTGAGACGGTGCTCGCCGAGAAGGCGCAGATCTTCGCCGCCCGGTACGCACACGAGGACTGACCCCTTTGATCGAACAAGCGCAGCGTGGGCGGCGTCGCTGGCCCCTCATCGTCGGCGCACTCGCCGTTGTCGTAGTAGTAGCGATCGCCGGTGCCGTCGGATGGTGGTTCACCGGTGGCGCCGAGTACTGGGCACGCTCGCGTTGGCAGCCGCCGAACGAAGCACTCCTGTCGTCCATGCAGGTGCACCCCGTCCCGGGATGGAAGGCCGATATCAGCGCCTTGGGACTACCGCCCGAGTCGAAAATCACGACGGACGACACGCCCTGGCGACCTGGCCCCATTATCAAAACCCCGGATGACCGCGCCCTGTTCTTGGCCAGGAGTCCTGGCCCGGCGGCACCGCAGTGGTGGCTGGCGGGTATCAACGTCAGTGATGGACACGTGCTGTTTCGACCTGTCGCGCTCAATGCCTCGGTAGCCGCACCGGCCTGTTTCCTCAATGGAGCTGCTGTGACGTGCATTTCCGAAGATCAAACCGCAGCCACCGCGTGGGTCATCGACGGGCAGGACGGCGAACTGACGTACAGCGGGCCGACCAACGTCGGCGTCATTACCGACAAACTCAGGGCCGTGCAGTTCGGCAATTACCTGGTCGCTGCAACGAAGGGCGATGGCCTCTACGGCGTGGGGCCCCATGGTGAGACCACGTGGTTCGTACCCGGAGCCGGCGTCGTCGCGGATCACATCGGCGACGTCGGGCTCCAAGGGGGAAGGAGCGAGGGCCCGGTCACGATGTTCTCTCTCCAGGATGGCCGGGTCCTCACCCCCGAGTTTCCCGAAGGCGCCGATATGGGGTCGTGGGGCGACTTCGACGGCGGCTTCGCAGCCGAATTCAGCGAGCACCAAGGACAGTCGTTCATCCAATTCTTCGACACTGTAGGCAGACTCACCAACAAGGAGCGCATCGACGGCCAACGAGTCGGTGGCACGACAGGAAACGTCGCGGCGATCGTCCAGAGCGACGGCTTCGGGATCTTCTGTCCCAGCGGTGACAAGCTCCTCGACGTGTCCGGTGACAGACCGCATGGAATGCAACTCATCGGCACCACGCTGTGGGTCGGGGAGAAGAGCAACATCGACGAATCGCACTTCCAGCCCTACGATCTTCGGACTGGCGACAAGGGCAAGCCGTGGCCATTCAACATGATCAATGGCTATCTCGGCACCGACGGATCGGTGTTCGTGCGCGCACCGTCCAACCAAGAATCCGACGACCTGGCGCAGGCCTACGACCTCGCCACGTGCGACAAGGTCTGGTCGATCCCGAGAACCGTGGGATCATCGGCCGAAGTGACCAGGATCGGCGACACCTTGGTCCAATTGTCCAACGATGGAACCGAATTGATGTCCCTGGTGCCGCCCAGCTAGCACTGCGCTTGACCTCAACGGTGATTGAGGTCATACCGTTGGGCACATGGCTTCAATGCAACTGGGACGCTTCGGTCTGACGGTCGATCCCGAAGGGT
>JAOPVF010000072.1 GCA_025963195.1 Mycobacterium sp.
CCCGGCAAGGGCAGTTTCTACGCCACCGACCTCGACATGATCCTGCGCAGCAACGGCATATCACACATCGTCTTCACCGGGATCACGACCGACGTGTGCGTCCACACCACGATGCGCGACGCCAACGACCGCGGCTACGAATGCCTAGTGCTGTCCGACTGCACCGGTGCCACCGACTACGCCAATCACGTCGCGGCGTTGAACATGGTAACCATGCAGGGCGGCGTGTTCGGTGCCCACGCGACCAGCGCGGCGCTCTTGGACGTGTTCGACGCGATTCGCGGAAGGGCAGCCGCCGCACCGGAACCGGTGCCCGCGCAGTAGTTCGTCAAGGCGGACTGTCGGTGGCGACCACTAGCCTGGAGCTCATGGCTCTTTCACAGGAAGAACGCGAACAGTTTCTGGCCGAACCCCACATCGGCTCATTGTCGGTATATGCCGGCGATAACCGGGGGCCGTTGACGGTGCCGATCTGGTACCAGTACACACCCGGTGGGGAGCCCTGGGTTCTGACCGGCGCCGGTTCACGCAAGGCCAGGCTCATCGAAGCGACGGGCTTCTTCACGCTGATGGCGGAACGGCTCGAGCCCTCGGTGCGCTACGTCGCCGTCGACGGGGCAGTCAGCCGCATCGAGCCCGGCACCGACGCGCAGTTGGAAGAGGTCACTCGGCGCTATCTGAGCGGCGACGCGGCCGACAACTACCTGAAGTTTGCACGCGAGAACCTCGGTGCGAACGTCGTCATCTACATGCAGCCGCAGCACTGGTTGTCCGCGGACATGGGTTCCTTCTAAGCAGATGTCATCGCGCCAGCGCCTGTTCGGGCTGCTCTACCGGTTCGGGTTCACGCCATGGGACGGGCATCCGATGTCTCCGACGCTGACCGCCCTCGTCGAGGGCGACAGCGCACTGGAGGTCGGCTCGGCCCTCGACGTCGGGTGCGGCACCGGCGACAACTCCGTGTACCTAGCCAAGCACGGCTGGCACGTCACCGGTGTCGACTACGTGTCCAAACCGCTGGAGGCGGCGCGTGCGAAGGCGAGGGCCGCGGGAGTCACGGTCGAGTTCCGGCAGGCCGACGCAACCGAGTTGGAGTCAGCCGGTGTCGGCACGGGTTTCACACTGATCGTCGACAGCGGCTGCCTGCACGGCATGTCCGCCCAAGACCGCGACGCCTACGTCCGCGGCGTCTCGTCCGTCATCGCGCCAGGCGGCCTGCTGCTGATCGTCGCGTTCACGCCGGGTGGTTCATTCGGAGTGCCGGGGATCTCGCCGGACGAGGTGGCGCGTCGCTTCGACGACGGCTGGACCGCCGTCGCGTCGGGACCAGAGACGGAGCTCGCCGGTCCTGCGCGCCACTACTCGTTCCGGCGCGACGGGTGACGCCCGGCTACTGCCCGTCAACTGACGACTCAGCCCCCGGGACGCCTTGACGTCCCGGGGGCCGTGTCGGTACTGCTAGCTGGTGAGCGAGTCCGGCGGGGTGAAGCGGTCGCCGTACTTGGCGGCGAGCTCGCGCGCCCGAGCGACGAAACCTGCCTTGCCGCCAGGGTATCCGACGATGTACTGCGCCGAGCCGCCCGTCCACGGCGGGAAACCGATGCCCATGATCGAGCCGATGTTCGCGTCGGCGGTTGTGGTCAGCACGCCCTCGTCGAAGCACTTCTGGGTCTCCAGCGCCTCGGCGAACAGCATGCGGTCGATCATGTCCTGAAGAGGCGGCTGCGAGGAACCCGACTTGAACGTCTCGCGCAGTCCCGGCCACAGCTGCGTGCGCTTGCCGTCGACGTACTCGTAGAAACCCGCGCCCTTCAGTCGCGACGGGCGCTCGAGCTCGATCATCTTCTCGACGACCGCCTCGGCAGGATGGGCCTCGTAGGTAGCGCCTGCATCCTCGATGCCCTTGCGCGACGCAACGGCGATCTTGTGCATGAGCTCCAGGTTGAGCTCGTCGGACAGCTGCAGCGGCGGCGCCGGGTAGCCTGCCTGCGAACCCGCCTGCTCGATGCTGGCCGGCTCGACGCCCTCGCCCAACATCGCGAGCGCCTCGTTGACGAACGTTCCGATGACGCGGCTGGTGAAGAAGCCACGGCTGTCATTGACCACGATCGGGGTCTTGCCAATGGCCAGCGTGTAGTCGAACACACGGGCCAGTGCCTCGTCAGAGGTCTTCTCGCCCTTGATGATCTCGACGAGCGGCATCTTGTCGACCGGCGAGAAGAAGTGGATTCCGATGAAGTCCTCTTGACGCTTCACCCCGGCCGCGAGACTGGTGATCGGCAGCGTCGAGGTGTTCGACCCCAGCAGCGCGTTGGGCTCGACGATGTCTTCGATCTCCTGGAACACCTTGTGCTTCAGTTCAACTGATTCGAAGACGGCCTCGATGACGAAGTCGACGCCCTGGAAGTCGGCGGCATCGGCCGTCGGCGTGATGCGAGCGAGCAGCGCGTCGGACTTCTCCTGCGTGGTACGACCCCGCTCGAGCGCCTTGGCCTCGAGCTTCTCGGAGTACCCCTTACCCCGCTGCGCCGCTTCGAGTTCGACGTCCTTGAGCACGACGTCGAATCCGGCCTTGGCCGAGACGTAGGCGATGCCCGCGCCCATCATGCCCGCGCCGAGCACGCCGATCTTCGTGATCGGGATCTTGCCGATGCCGTCGGGGCGCGAACCGCCGCCGTTGATGGCCTGCAGGTCGAAGAAGAACGCCTGAATCATGTTCTTCGAGACCTGGCCGGTGACCAGCTCGGTGAAGTAGCGGCTCTCGATGCGGCTCGCGGTGTCGAAGTCCACCTGCGCGCCCTCGACGGCCGCGTCCAGGATCTTGCGCGGTGCGGGCATCGGCGCACCCTTGAGCTGCTTCTTGAGCAGCGCCGGGAACGAAGGCAGGATGCCTGCCAGCCCTGGCGACGACGGGGTGCCGCCGGGCATCTTGTAGCCCTTCTTGTCCCAAGGCTGCTCGTGCGCATCGGGATTGGCCTTGATCCACGCCTTCGCTGCGGGGACGAGCTCGTCGACGGTCGGCAGTACCTCGTCGACCAAGCCGGTCTCCTTTGCCTTGGCAGGCTTGAAGCGCGTGCCCTGGCTCAGCACCTCCATGAAGGCCTTCTGGATGCCGAACATGCGCACGGTGCGGGTGACGCCACCGCCGCCGGGCAGCAGGCCCAGCGT
>JAOPVF010000087.1 GCA_025963195.1 Mycobacterium sp.
TCGAGGCGCTGGTCGGCCGCCTGCGCGGCATTGGCACTACGTTTCGAAACGACGTCGAAGTCGGCCCCGGCGGTAAGCAGATCCAGATCCTCGATCCCGACGGCAATCCCGTCGAGATTCACGAAGCGCCCGCCTGACGCCCGCGATCAGCAGCAGCCGTCGACCTCGAGCCTGCATGCGCACGACGCCTGGATCGGCACATCGGCACGCGGCGTCGCGAGCTCGAGTTGTTGTCCGATGATCGCCGCTTCGTCGTTGCGGCCCAACCGTTTCAGGCATTCGTGGTAGCCGTGCAGACTCCACACGTTGCCAGGATGTTGGCAGGGCCGGCTCAGCGTGGGGTCAAGGCCCAGGTCGGCCGCGTAGATCGCGGCGGCCTCCTCGACGTGGCCCTGCTCGAGTAGCAGCGCACCGTAGGCGTGCCGGGTCGGCTGCATCCAGCCCCACGGTTCGTCGTAGGGGAGCCCATCGTCGAGTTCGATCGCCCGGCGCAGCTTGGCGAAGGCATCGTCGAATCGGCCTTCCCGATAAGCGATCTCGCCGTCGAGCATCTGCCCGCCGATCGCCAGGATGTCGCGAGCGGTGTTGTTGAACAGATACCGCGTGTCCGGAATGGCCGCGTATGCCGCGGCGAAGGCCTCTTGTTCGGCACGAGCCTGGCCGAGCTGCCCCTTGACGGCGTGCGCGACGGCACGGCCGTAGTGAATGGTCGCTGCGGTGGTGCAGTACAGCTCGACGTCGTCTGGCAGCGGTTCGGCGATCAGCTCGTCCCACCGGCCGAACCGCACCAGCACGTGAATCCGCAACGGCACGAACGCTTCCAACCAATCCGCCATGGGCGGGGACTCGATGGCGAGCAGGGCGGGAGTCAACTGCCCGGCGAGGTCGTCGGCCGCCCGGAGCGCCACCTGCGACTGACCTTCGAACATCGCGGAGTAGACCACGAAGTGCTGGTTGTGCGCGCGGTACAGCGAGTAGAAGTTCAGCGGCCCCTCGCGGTCGACGAAGCGCTGATCGACCTGTACCGCAGCCAGATTCGCCAACACCGAGCTGCGGTAGTCGCCGCACAACACGTCGATGTGGCTGGGCATGTGCACCAGATGGCCTGCGTCGGGCACCAGGTTGCGCAGCAGATCCGCGGCGGGCAGCGCCTCCTGGGGGGTTGCCGACATCTCCATGGTGTGCAGATACAGGTGTAGGACCATCGGGTGCTCGCGACCCGCGGGTGTGGCGAGCGCGGCGTCGAGGATGCGCTTGGCCTCCACCACCCGCGACCCCGGTGCCGGCTCGCCGGTGGTGATGTCCCACAGCGCCCACGCCGTCACGTTGACCAGCGCATCGGCGGTCAGCGCCTGCACGTCGACGTCATCGGGATGGGCCCGAGCCAGTGCCACCATGGCGTCGGCGTAGTCGGCGTGGCCGGCGGTCAGCCGTTCGGCGTCCGTGGCGTCATCGGTGGGGAAGCGGGCCGCCAATGCGTCGATCAGGCCGCGCTCGACCACCGACGCACGTCCGTTGGCGGCCAGGCCGAGTTCCATCCTGGCCCTGGCCAACGAGGCGGCCAGGTCGACGGGGTCGAAGGCGTCCCATGCCTTGTTGTAGTTCGGGCCGATCGCGTAGGCAACGCCCCAGCGCGCGATGGCGAGGTCCGGGTCGAGTGCCAGCGCCCGCTCGAAGCACCGAAGGGATTCCTCGTGGTTGAAGGCGTATGCCCAAACCATCCCGCGGTCGAACCACACCTGCGCGTGCGGCGACGGCGTCTCAATCGGCCGGTGATAGGACCCCAGGTCGTAGTACTGCTCGGTCTCGTCCGGACCTGCGGAGGCGGTAGCGGTCATGACTGGCACGATAACTAGTCCAGGCCCTGGGAGCGAGAACTGCGATCATCGCGAGCGCACAGCCCGCGGCCCCCCATGTCACCAGGGTGACAATCGGTGTGAGAGCACCGTTTCCGCCGAAGTATTCGACGCTGCGCAGCAGCGCGACGCCGGATCCCTGCGGCACGATCGCGTTGAGCGCGGTGTAGAAGCCGGACAGCAGCGGCTTGCCGACGGGACCGGCCGCTGCGGCGTTGCCGATGATCACCAGGAACATCGTCACGCCCATCGATGCGATGGTGCCGAATGCGGCGGCGACTCCGGTCACCGCACCGCTCACGGCCATGGCGTAGAGCCACAGCGCACCGAAGATCTGCCAGGTGTGGCTGGTGAGCGCGCCGAGCACGCCGTCGACGTAGAGGGTCACGCCGCCGGCCAGCAGTGCCGAGTACGCAGCCAGGCTCAAGGTTCGCAACGCCAGGGTCGACGCTCTGCGCACGCTGCCCATCATGCGGCCGAACAGTGTGGCGCCCACGGTTGCGCCGATCGACAGGAAGATGACGGCGTAGAACTCGACGGTGCCCTGCGGGTCTGCGGGTGAGGTGGGGGCGACGTCTTCGACGGCGGGCGTCAGACCCGTCTTGGCCGCGATGCCGCGTCCGACGGCCTCCGCGGCGTTGGCGACGCTGCGCCCGCCACCGCCCGCGACGTAGATCGACAGGTCGCCGGTCGGTTCGACGACGAACGCGGCGTCGGTCTTGCGGTCGTAAACCTGCCCGCGTGCGGCGGCGGCGTCGTCGACCTGGGTGACGGCGAGGGTGTCCTGCCCGCGGATCGCGTCGACGATCTGCTGCGGCCCTGCCACGGCGACGTTCATGTGATGCAACGTCGGCTTGGCGAACGCACCGGAATAGCTCGCGATCATGGCGACGACGAAGACGGTCAGTGCTGCCATCGCGAGGACCATGTTGCGCACGTCGGTCCGGGAGATGCGGCGGTTGGACGCGTCTTTGAGGGAGTGGTGGTTGCCCACGGTGGAGCCTTTCGTTTCTGGGGGAGTTCGGGGGTCAGCTGCCGACGTCGGCGGAGAGACCGAGCAGCGCGTCGACGGTGTCGAGCGCCGCGGTCACTCTGCGGCGCAGATCGGTTGCCTGTTCGTTGGCCAACGGGGCATCTTCCATCCACGACCGCAACACCTCCTGGAATCCGCCGACCAGGAAGCGGCTGACCGATTCCGGCGGGATGTCGGCGATCGCGCCGACGACCGTCATGCCTTGAGCGGCGATCTCCTCGCACGCGGGCAGCAGTTCGGCGCGGAAGGCCGCGACCACGGGCTGGGTCACCGCGCTCGGCACGACGTTGCGGTACATGGCACGGTGTTCTTCGGCGAAGTCGAAGAGTCGCGTGATGCGAGCCCTGGCGTCGCCTTCGATGTCGGCGGTAGCCCGTGCGAATGCCACGGTGAACGCCGTCGCGACGGCATCGTCGCGGTCGGAGAAGTGCTGATAGAAGACCTGTCTGCTGACACCCGCGCGTGCCACCAGGTCACCGACGGTGATCTCGTCGACGGGCCGCTCGTGCGCCAACGCGAACGCAGCGTCCCGCAACAGGGTGCGGACCCGCTCGGCGCGGGGATCCGAACTGTGCGTGCGTGCGGCCATGGACCCAGCGTAAGCGACTTCGTAGACAGTTGACCACGAAAGTATGGGTTATCTATGGCACCCGTTTGACCTGGTGTGACGCCCGCCTCGCTGTCGCGCTCACGTGCTCTGCAAGACGGCGGTCGCGACCGCGAGCCCGATGCCGATCACCGCGGGTGCCGTCTCGGCGACCGAGTCGGAGGCGCGGACATGGCTGACAAGGGCTCCGATCGCAAGCAGCGCGAGCCCGATGGCCGCGGCCAGACCGATGCCCCACCACTGCGTTGGTGAGATGCCCAGATGGTCGCGGATCGCCAACGACTGCTGGACGCCCAACAGCTTGATCGAGCCTGCGAACAAGAACATTGCTGCCAGGCAGATCGTGACGACCACAGTGGAGACGGACATGTCACGACGGTAGGACGCTCACTCGACCGGGGTTGGCGAATTGCTCAGGTGCCCTGCAGGACGGCGGCCGCGATCGACAGCAGCTCTAGCACGATCGCGGCGAGATGCCCAGGTGGTCGCGGATCGCCAAAGACCGCGGGCCGCCCCGCAGCTCGACGATGCTGGAGAACGGGAACATTGCTGCCAGGCAGATCGTGACGACTACCGTCGCAATGGTCACCAGCCGAGGGTAGGGGAGTTGGCCAATGATTCGTTGCGTTCGGTTGTGGACGTGCCAGGACGGCGCATAGCACGTCGAGATCGGCTGCCTGGAGCTGAGTTCGGGGCGCAGCGCC
>JAOPVF010000114.1 GCA_025963195.1 Mycobacterium sp.
ACCGGCGCCACGTAGTGCAGCGCGCTCTCGGCCGCTTCGACACCCTCCAGGCGGGCGATCAGCCAGGCCGCGAGATAGTGCGACGCCAGGCAGCCGCCAGCGGTGGCGACGTTGCCCTTGGCGAACAGTGGCTGGTTGAGCACCTCGACGCCTGCCGCCTGGACCCACGGCTTGGTGGTCAGATCGGTGCACGCGGGTACCCCGTCGAGGAGCCCGAGCTTGGCAAGCACCAACGTGCCAGAGCACTGGGCCCCCAACAGTTGGTGGGACGGATCGAGTTGCAACCGCCCCATGAGCTCCTGGTCGGCGACGACCTCGCGGGTCTGCGCGCCGCTGCCCACGATGACGGCGTCCGCGGCGTTGGCCTCCTCAAGGGTGGCCATGGACTCGATGACCACGCCATTCATGGAGCGGACTCGCGACGTGGGGGTCGCAATGGACACTCGCCAGTCCGCCTTCTTGATCCGGTTGAGGACGCCGAGGGCGATCAGCGAGTCGAGTTCGTTGTAGCCCTCGAAGGTGAGGATGGCGATGTGCATGGCAGTGGCCTTTCGATTTGCGCCGCAGCGGCCTTTCACGCTGGTGAAACCACATCGTAGGTCGCCAGTCCCGTGACAATCAAAGAATTGTCATGCATACAATCGCTGCATGGTTGCCTCCCGATACAAGGGCGTCGTGGATGCCTTGGCGTCTGACATCCGCGCCGGACGACTGCCTGCTGGCACGCGGTTGCCGACGCACAGACAACTCGCCGCGCGCGAAGGTCTCGGCCTGGTGACCGCATCCCGGGTCTATGCCGAGCTCGAAGCCATGGGCCTGGTCAGTGGGGAACGCGGTCGGGGCACCTTCGTTCGCGAGACGGCGGTATCCCCTACCCATGGCATCGACCAGCAGGTGGCTGCCGCCGACGTGGTGGATCTGACCTTCAACTATCCGTCGCTACCCGGTCAGGCCGACATGCTGCGCCACGCGCTGCGAGAGCTCGCCTCGGCAGGTGACCTCGAGGCGCTGCTGCGCTACCAGCCACATGCCGGGCGTAGACACGAGCGAGCAGCAGTGGCTCGCCATCTCGGGCAACGCGGGGTCCATACGGGCTCCGATCAGATTCTTCTCGTCAGCGGAGCCCAGCACGGCTTGGCCGTGACCCTGATGGCGACGCTGCAACCAGGAGACGTCGTCGCCGTCGATGCGTTGACCTATCCGGGGTTCAAGGTGCTCGCCCAAACGCTGCACCTGGAACTGGCCGCGCTTCCCTCGGCGGGCGACGGGCCCGATCTCGATGCGCTAGAACGACTTTGCGCGACGCGACGGATACGTGCCGTCTACGCGATGCCAACGTTGCACAACCCACTGGGATGGGTCACGCCGGAGAGCCACCGCGAACGATTGGTCGAGATCGCGCGCAAGCATGGTCTTCTCATCGTCGAGGATGGCGCGTACGCCTTCCTTGCCGAGAACCCACCACCACCGCTCGTCACGCTCGCACCGGAGACGACCGTCTACGTCTCGGGCCTGTCCAAGAGCGTGGCGACCGGCCTACGCTTCGGATTCACCGTGGCGCCAACCACGTTGGTGCCGACGATCGAGCGCACCATCCGCGCAACCACCTGGAATACGCCCGCGGTGATGACGGCGATCGCCTGCCGGTGGCTCGACGACGGCACCGTCACCCGGCTGGAAACCGACAAGCGCGATGACGCCAGAGCCCGGCAGGCAATCGCGCGTGACGTGTTGGCGGGGCGTCCGCTGCTCGGCCATCCGTCGTCGTACTTCCTTTGGCTCCCGCTGCCCGAGAAGGTACGTGCCGACCAGATAGCGTCAGCTCTGATGGCCGAACGGATCTCGGTATCCACGGCAGAGCCGTTCGCGGCCTCTGCACACGCACCGCACGCGATCCGGCTGGCCCTCGGCTCCGCCGACTGGAGCACCCTGCGCGAGGCGCTCCGCACGGTGAGGCGGGTCGTCGACGCGCACGCCTACCTCTGACTCACGGTGTGCCCGTGTCTCATCAAGGCGGGCCGGGGTACCCGCCACCGTGCCGCCGTCCTCTTCGATGAAGACGCGCCCTGGTGTGCCACCGTAGTCGCAGCGCGATACGTGACATGCGATCAGGCCTAGCCGCTGTCCGCGAAAGTGGGTGTAGGCGTTGGCCTTCGATGTCTGCCGCGGGCCACGCCCAGTCCACCATGCCGTCGCGGTCTGAGCGATTGTGGAAGAAGGTTCAACGTGCCGTGGGCTGGGATGGTGAACAAGTCCTCGGACAACCGGGTGCGCCAGTTGTTGGCCACCATCACGTCGGGCGCCATGGCCGCCACCCGCTCGATCAACTCCGGCGCCGCACGAAGACCTCCGGTTCCGACGGCCGTCGCGGTCGGCATTCTCAGGTAGTCGACCGGCGATGCGGGCGAAGCGAGGTGGATTACCGCGTCGAAGACGCCGTTCCGGTACTCCGCGGGCAGCGGCTTTCTGATGTCGTGCCGGACGAATCGGTAGCTGGGCCGCCCCGCCGGTGACGAGCACTCTGAAGAGTCTGGTTTTGCGGGCGGGGCTACGGGTAGATGCATCGCTCATGGTCATGGAATCACGTACCTCGTTCGTCATCGCCAGCCGAGACCGCTCACCCGAACTGGCAGTGGTCCTCGACAAGTTGTTGGACACGACCCGCTGCCCGATCGTTTTCGTGGACAACGCCTCCGAGGACGACTCGGTCGAGATGGCACGTCGGGTGGCGGCCACGTCGGCAGGCCGGGTGGACGTCGTCGCACTCACCGACAACCTCGGTGCGGTTGGCCGCAATGTCGGGGTGCAGCGATGCACCACCCCCTTCGTCGCCTTCTGTGATGACGATTCCTGGTGGGACGCCGACGCAACCTCGATTGCCGAAGAGATCTTCGACGTGCACAAGACCGTCGCACTGCTGGCCGCGCGGACGGTCGTGTGGCCACAGCAGTACGACGATCCCGTGGTCGAGTTGCTCGCGGGCAGCCCACTCGGCCACGACCCGGCACTGCCGGGACCGTCGATCCTTGGTTTCCTGGCCTGCTCGGCGATGGTCCGGAAGGACGCGTTCGAGGCAGTTGGGGGGTTCAATCCCATCCTGCACTTCCGCGGCGAGGAGCGATTGCTCGCATGGGATCTCGCGGCCAACGGATGGGACCTGTGCTTCTGTCCCCGACTGGTGGCACACCACCATCCGTCCGTCGTCCGCCCGCCCAGTTCGTCACAGATCGCCCGAAGCACCCGCAACGACGTGTTGACGACGTGGCTTCGGCGGTCGATGCGGGAGTGCGTCACCGCGGGCGTGGGCTTCGCGAAAGCCGCTGCAACCGACACCGCCCATGCCCGGGCGTTCGGCGAGGCGCTGCGACTGCTACCCGCGGTCGTCCGCCAGCGGCGACGACTGCCCGCCGACGTCGAGAGGTCGCTCGCCCTCCTCGAGGAGCGGTGAGCGCGAGTCGTCATTCGACTCCAGCGCCGTGGCTGCCCTCGCTCGTGCTGATCTTCACCACACTCCGGCTATCCCGCGTCGCAAGGGGTACTACGCCCGGCATGACATCGCTGTGGCTAGCGAATCGCGTGGAAACCGCGACGCCGCCGGGTCTCGTGGCGGGCGCCGAGCATGAGGCCGACGTGGTGGTGATCGGTGCCGGTATCACCGGCCTCACCACCGCCGTACTTTTGGCCAGGGCGGCCAAGCGCGTCGTGGTTCTCGAGGCCAGGTACGTCGGGGCGGGTGCGACGGGAAATACCACTGGCAAGGTGAGCCTGCTCCAGGGCACGAAACTGTCGCGGATCGCCGCCAAGCACGGCGGTGATACGTTGCGCGCCTATGCGGATGGCAACACCGAGGGCCGCGACTGGTTGCTGCGGCATTGCGAAGATCATGGTGTGCACGTTCAGCGCGAGGACGCCTACAGCTACGCCCAGAGCCCCGACGGGGTCGGCGCCGCCATGGACGAACTCGCCGCATGCCGTGAGGCGTGTCTAGACGTGAGGTGGGCGGCCGACGCCGACGTGCCGTTTCCCTTCCATGGTGGTGTGCGCCTGGCGGACCAGGCCCAGCTCGATCCGCTGCCCCTGCTCAGCAGCCTCGTCGTCGAATTGGAGACGCGGCAACGGCAAGCTACGAATCGGTGCGCAGACCGTTCGTCTCTTCGAAGACTCCGTGCCGCAGAAGTTTCATTCCACGCGCGACAATGCGTACTCGCGACCGGGGTTCCGATCCTCGATCGCGGGCTGTTCTTCGCGCGGCTCAAGCCACAGCGGTCGTACTGTCTCGGCTTCGACGTGCCGGGCGACGTCACACACGCCATGTTCATCACCGTCGACTCCCCGACCCGGTCGATCCGGTACGCCCCCACCCCGGAAGGCGAGAAGTTGGTGGTCGGCGGCGCGGGCCACACCGTCGGTCGTTCCGACGCCCCCTCCCACTCCGTCGAGGAGCTGGCGCGATGGGCGAAACTGCACTACCCCGGTGCAGTTCAGACGCACTTCTGGTCGGCACAGGACTACACGCCGATCGACGAGCTACCGTATGTGGGGCCGATCCTGCCGAACACCGACAAGATCTATGTGGCAACGGGTTTCGACAAGGGGGGCATGACCAACGGTGTCGCGGCGGCACCTTCGATCAGCTCAGATCCTCGGCGGCCGGATGGACTGGGCACGCGCCTTCGCCAGCTGGCGCCCGCGCGAGCTCGCGGGCGTGACGACCGCATTGCAGTCCAACCTCGAGGTCGGCGTCAACCTGGCCAGGGGCTGGGTGACGCATCTGACGACCGCCGACCATCCGGGCGTGGGAGTGTCCACTTCACGGTTCACGGTTCGCTCCCGACGGGGAGCTGCTCGAGGGCCCGGCAACGCGGGGA
>JAOPVF010000126.1 GCA_025963195.1 Mycobacterium sp.
GGATCGTCGGCGACGTCGTCCAGCGCCGCCAGCCCGGCCTCGAATCCGTCGCGAAACCCGACGGCCAGTGCGCGATTGGCTCGCGCGACCGGCGAGTCGGAGATCTCGATGAGCCTGTCGTAGGCCGTGCAGATGGTGACCCAGTCGGTCTGCTCCCAACTCGGTGACGTCGCGTGCAGTGCCGCGATCACGGCTTGGGGGAGGTACGGACCGCCAGCCCCTGCCGCCAACCGCAGTCGGTCGAGACCACGGATGACCCGGCCGCGATCCCACCGCGTGCGGTCCTGTTCGTCGAGCGGCACCAGGGCGCCGCCGGGGTCCACCCGCGTGGCTCGACGTGAATCGTGCAGCAGCATCAGCGCGGCCAACGCGTGCCCGTCCAGCGAATCGGGCATCAACGAACACAGCTCGTGGGCGAGCCGGACACCCTCGTCGCACAACTCGTCCCGGATCGCCGACGGCCCGGCCGTCGACCAGTAGCCCTCGGTGAACACCGAGTAGATGCACGCGAGCACGTGCGGTGTCCGCTCAGGCAGTAGCTCGGCGGGCGGCACCCGAAGCGGGATGTTCGCTCCGCGGATCTTGTTCTTAGCCCGCGTGATTCGCTGCCCGACCGCGGCCTCTGACTGCAGCAGCGCCCGCGCGATCTCCGCGACGGTGAGACCGGAGATCAGCCGTAGGGTGAGCGCCAACTGCGACGACCGATCCAGAGCAGGATGCGCGCACGTGAACATCATCCGCAACTCGTCGTCGCGCACCGGATGCACTGCGACTCCCTCGATCTGGGCCCACCTGTCCTCGGTCACCGCGGCAAGTTCCCTTCCCGGCCTGACCGATTCACGGCGCAAGCGATCCAGCGCCCGGTTGCGCGCCACGGTCAGGACCCATCCGCCCGCGTTGTCGGGCACGCCGTCGCGGGGCCAGGAGCGCAACGCTTCGGCGAACGCTTCCTGGACGGCGTCCTCGGCGACGGTGAGGTCGCCCGACCAGCGGGCCAGTGCCGCAACGGCGGGACCCCACTCGCGCCGAAAGACGCCGTCCAGGTTGGTCATTCAGCGGCGGTTACAGCCCGGAGACGCCGGCGAGCTGCCGCAATTCCACGGTCGTAGCCGGGATCATCGACGCGATCTTGGCGGCCTCGTCACCGTCATTCGCGTTGAGCAGGTAGAACCCGTTCGCAACTTCGGCTCCCTCGACGTACGGGCCGTCCGTCAGAATGGTCTCTCCGTTGCGCACCCGAACGGTCGTCGCCGTGGATGCCGGCTGAAGGGCCGCCCCGCCTCGGATGTGCTCCCCGGCAGCGGCGTTGAACAGGGCGTGCTGTTGCAGACCATTCTGAAATTCGGGTGAGTCCGGGGCATGCGTGAGATGCGGCTGTTCCAGGAGCAGTGCGATCCAGTTGGTGCCGTCCAACGGCTTCTCGGGCTGATTCCACATCACCGTCGGCCAGACTTCGACGGCGCCGTACTTGGCGGCGGGGATGTCGCGAGCCAGGGCGAGTGCGTCGTCGAGATTGTCGGCCTCGAAGATGTAGTAGCCACCTGCGACCTCAGCCCCCTCGGGGAACGGACCGTCGGTGACGACCGGTGCGTCGGGGCCTCCGCTGATCCGTACCCCGTCCGACGTCGACGTCAGCGCATCGCCGGCGCGGATCGCCGACGCGGCCTTTTCGTGGAAACTTTGGTAAGCCGCCATTTCTGCGGCCTGATCCGCGGGGGCGGGGGGCTCGATGGCCTCGGGGCCGAGCAGGAGTGCGAAGTAGTGCATCGGGATACCTCCGGGTAGTGAGCGGAACCCTGCGTTCCACTCTCTACCGGTTCGACGAACGGCACCGCGCAAATCCGACAGTCGGCGGTGAATTCTTTTGTTGACGAGTTTCGCTGTTTCCGACGTCGTGGTGCGGGCCCTCGTGTGATCTTTACCCATGCGTGAAACCGCGAGGGCGATCGGCATCATCGTCGTATCACTGATTGCGTCGGTGGCGCTCGGCATCGCATCGGCGTTCACCGCTGCGTTCGCCTTCGGTGCCACGGCGTTGATCGTGCCGGGCACCGGCACACCGGACGCCACCCACGTCGCTCAGTACATGGAGAATGCTCGGGATTACTACATGGGTGGGACGGCGTGCGCCAACGGCGGCTGCACCGACGCCGACCTGCACAGCGTGGTCTACCCCGCGTCGTTCTATCCGCTGTCATTCATTCCGGGCTGGTGCGACACCAACTGCCAGAAGTGGGACGTCTCGGTTCAGCAAGGCGTCGACGATCTGAACACGAAGCTGATGACCGCATTGGCCGACCCCACTGAGCACGTCGTGATCTTCGGCTACTCCCAGGGCGGTGCCGTCGTCTCCAACGAGCTGCGTGCGCTCAAGGACACGCTCACCGCGGACCAGAAGGCGCGTATCGAGATGGTCCAGATCGGTAGCATCGACAACCCCGTTGGTGGGTTGTGGACGCTGCTCGGATTCCTCGGCCACGTCCCGCTCCTGGACGTGACGACGGGCCTCCCGACACCGACCGATACCGGAATTCCGTTCACGTCCATCGTCTTCCAGTACGACGGCGTCAGCAATTCGCCGATCGCATGGGGCAATCTGCTCGCCGTTGCAAACGCGTTCGCCGGGTTCGCCGAGATTCACGGAACGTATCTCGACCCCAACGAGAACGGCGATTTCACCGGCCTGCCCGACGGCTACACGAAGGACGAACTGCTGGCCGCAATGGCCGATCCGGCCAACATCAAGTTCGACGCGAAAGGCAACAAGTACGTCACGGTGCCGACCAAGGTGCTGCCGCTCGCGTCGCTGATTCTCGGCGTGGCCGCCCAGACGGGGACGACCCAGATCCTCAAGCCCTTCGTCGATCTGTTCGCTCCGTTGGCCAAGGTGATCATCGACCTCGCCTACGATCCGAACGCAAATCCTGGCGTGCCGAGGTGGCTGTCCATCCTGCCCATCGCCTACATCCCCAATCCGATCAAGCTGGCCTTCGACCTGGCGACGGCGACCGCGCAAGGCGTCCAGGCCTTCCTCAACGACCTCGGATTCGGCGGATTCGTTGCCCCGGCCGCACCCGCGCCTGCGCCGTTGACGACCTCGACGTTGGCCGCTCGCACGATCGGGCCGGCGGCGGATGCGCCGGAGGCCGACGCATCGGCGAGCCTGGCGAGCGTGACCGAGTTGGCGTCGGCGAAGAAGTCGACGCCTGCCGAGACCGCCGCGTCCGACGTCCCGGATGCCGTCCCGGCCAAGGGCACGGAAGGCACGACTCCGGTTGCGGAGCCCGCGTCTACCGAGACGACGAAGCCGGTGGAGACGACGACCCCGGTGGACACCACGAAGCCGGTGGATACGACCAAGCCGGTGGAGACGCCGGCGCCGGTGGACACCACGAAGCCGGTGGAGACGAC